>CAZNMG010000030.1:0-5456 GCA_964574075.1 uncultured Owenweeksia sp. | reverse complement strand
CGGGCAAACGATCTTGCCGCGGCTAATCCGGGAGATGTGGTTCTGATAAACATTCACACAGGAAGTTATGCTGCCCCTACCGGTGGTGATCCTGATTTCAGAACCCCATTTGGAGCGGCCATAGCACAGCAGTCAAACCTTACGGGTTATCCTGCGGGAACCATTAACAGGCATGCTTTTCCGGGAATGTCCCAAAATCCTGCTGGTGGATCAGCCATGAGCAGGGGTGATTGGGCAACTGCTGCCAGTCAGATACTTGCGCAGCCTTCTTATCTGAATGTAGCGCTTGAAGCCGATCTTGATTTTGCAGCAAACACTCTTACAGTGGATGTGGAGGTATATTTTACCGGTACCAGCGCTCCTTCTACAGTAAATCTGAATGTGGCCCTCCTTCAGGACAATGTTCCGGGACCACAGATAGATGCCGGAAATTATAATCCAACCCAATGGCTGCCAAGCGGGTTGTACAACCATCAGCATATGCTAAGGCATTTGCTTACGGGTCAGTGGGGCGATCCAATTACAACCACTTCCCAGACTACGCTTATTCAGAGACAGTATGTGTATACTCTGCCGGCTGATATCAATGGTGTGCCGCTTTCAAAAGGAGATCTGGAAATTGCCGCCTTTGTAACAGAGGGAAATCAGGAGGTCATTAGCGGTGCTAAGGGACCGATCAATTACATAGCTCCTGCAGGTGCGAGTTTTACCGATCTGGAAGTATTGCCAAATCCTATGTCCAGTAGCAACTACTGTAATTACTCTTTTACCCCCGAGATAATTGTTAAAAACAATGCAACGGTTGCCGTAGATAGCTTTGAAGTACAGTATGCTATCAATAATGGTACACCTGTAAGTATGTATGTTACCACCCCCCTGGCAGCTGGAGCCACCACTACTATTCCTTTTCCTCAGGCAGCCACACTGGGTAATGGTGAGAATAAACTTGCCTATAGCGTAAGCCTGGACAATGTGAAGAAGTATATTGATCTTTCCTCGGGAAACAACTTTACCACTGATGTGGCCTATACTCTGGATCCTAATCCGTTTGATATAGTGCATCAGGAAGGTTTCGAGTCCAGCAGTGTAGGTACCAGGCAGCCATACAGGACACTAGCTGTAAACCCTGATGATATTGATGCCTATGTTGTGGACAAGAGTGTAGGAGGCATATCCTATCCTCTGGCCGCTAAAGGAAATAAGAGTTTCCGCTGGAGACTTAATACCATTCCTCAGGACGCATCCTCAATGTTGATGTTCCAAAAACTGGATTTTAGTCAATCCACAGGCCACCACATGACCTTCTACTACGCCTATGGACAGATCAATTCTTCCAACAATGACAAGATGGAGGTTTTAGTGTCTAAAGACTGTGGAACTACATGGAATGTTGTTTGGAGCGGACAAGGGTCTTCAATGGCTACCACCTCTCCAAATAGCTCTGCCTATTATTATCCTGTGGCCAATGATTGGCTATGGAGCCCTGTAGATTTGAGTGCCTATGATGGCGAACCAGAGGTAGTGGTTGCCTTTAAAGTTACTTCGGATGTAGGCAATACACTTTATATCGATGAAGTGGAGATTGGTGATGCAAACAATATGGGTATTGAGGAATCCACAGCTGCTTTAAACAGCTTTGCAGTTTATCCTAATCCAGCCGTAGACCATACCACAATCGATCTTCAACTGGAGTCGAGAGCGAAAGTGGCCATTTCCATCAACGATGTTACTGGAAAGACCATTAAAACCCTCGAAGAGGAAACCTATGAGGCAGGCTCAGCGCAGCACGAAATTGATCTTACCGATTTCAATTCGGGCATTTACTTTCTGAACATTACAATAGACGGTAAATCATCTATCAGGAAACTCACTGTGATAGATTAACCAATTTTTAAATGAGTATGAAAAGGCCGGGCTGCAAATTCCCGGCTTTTTTTTTGTTGCCTACTCATTCTGTTCTTATATTTGTTGATTAGTGTAAATACAATATGAAAAGAATTTTACTATTCTGTTTGATGCTCTTCAGCACGTTCGGGTTTTCGCAAAGCCTCGCGGTTTTTTCTGCTACTCACGCTAACATTGGCAATGCGAATAGCTCGGATGAGATAATTTCCTATATCCGTATCCGCAATAATGCTTCTGTTCCGGTTGAGGTGAAAGTGAAGCGCATCGACAAAAATTATAATGCTCTTACCGATAGCAACGCTATCTGCTGGGCAGGTACATGTCACGGCACCCAGCAATCGGTAAGTGGTGGTTCGCAGATGCTGAACCCCGGTGATATTTCGGGAGTAGCTGATTTTTCAGGTCATGTTTATCCTGATGGAGATGGCGTGCCACTAACTGGTGATATCACCTATGTTTTTTATGATGTTAATAATCCTTCAGACTCAGTAGCACACACTGTTACTTATGAAGTTGATCCCACCTTTGGTTCTCTGGAGCTCAATGCTGATAAGGCTTTAAAGCTTTTTCCGAATCCAGCTACTGACCGCGTTACCATTGAATATGATTTGGTTAATAATTCAACCAGTACATTCGAACTCGTAAGCGTAGTAGGCAACCGCGTGTACCAGCGCCAGTTGAAAGACCCTAAAGGAGAATTCAAACTCGACATCTCCAAGCTTTCACGAGGGGTGTATTTTTACATACTCCGCCAGGATGGTAAGGCTATTCTTACACGTAAATTAGTTGTGCAGTAAACAACTGAATTCAAGATAATTAGAGCCGTCACGCTCCCGGTGTGACGGCTTTTTTTATGTGGGTATATGAAATTTCTATTTTTGCCGTTTTTAGTCCAGCCAAAGAAGATTCACCTAACATCCTGCTCCCGGTAAATGATCTATCATATAAATGGTAAAATTGAGGAGGTTACTCCTACCTATGCTGTAATTGAATGCGCTGGTGTGGGCTACCTGATAAATATATCCCTGAGCACCTACTCGGCTATTGCCGAAAAGCGCGAAGCAAAGCTTTATACCTTTCCCATTTATAAGGAAGACTCCCAAACACTTTACGGTTTTATTGACCGGCAGGAGCGGGAAATATTTACGCGGCTCATTTCGGTTTCGGGAGTGGGAGGAAATACCGCAAGGGTAATTCTCAGCAGTCTTTCGGCCAATGAAGTTATTGAAGCGATAGCATCAGAGAGTGTGGCGCTATTACAGTCCATCAAAGGTATCGGAGCCAAGACTGCGCAAAGGATCATTGTAGACCTGAAAGATAAGGTGGGAGCTATTGCAACAGGAGAAATGGTGCCTGTAGGCAGCCATGGAGTGAAGGCTGAGGCCTTATCTGCTCTTGAAGTATTGGGGTATACCCCCCGCCAGTCAGAGAAGGTGGTGATGAACATCATTCGCGAGCAACCCGGGTCAACCCTGGAGGAAGTTATAAAAGAAGCGTTGAAAAGACTATAAATGAAGCAGGGATTCCGCACCTCACTGAGCCTGGTGGCTTTTCTTACTGCTGCTGTTACGGTAGCCGCCTTTACGGGCTCCGGTACTGTAATTGTCCATGCCGAGGGCAACGGAATGTTCCCTGTTCCAGCCGATACCAATGACCCCGATACCACACTTCCATACCCCTTTGACGGACAAAGTGGGGGCCTTTATCTCGATGATCCTTCGAACTACACCGAAGAGGTGGAATATGACGAGGAGACAGGCCAGTACATTGTTACCCAAAAGATCGGGAACCTTGTAGCCAAACCTCCCATGCTCATGACGCCCGAGGAGTACCGCCAGTATGTGGCGCGTAAGCAGGTGGACGATTACTGGGCGGCCAAGACACAGAGCGAAGAGGCCGCAAAGGCCGAAGGACGCGATCCCGGGAGTTCCCTCATTCCCCAGATCCAGGTAAACAGCGAATTGTTTAATCGCATGTTTGGCAGCAACACCATTGATATCCGTCCGCAGGGATATGCCGAGTTGCGCTTTGGGGGACGCATTCAAAAAATTGACAACCCACTCATCCCCGAGCGAAATCGCAGTACCTTCACTTTTGACTTCGATCAGCGGATCCAGATGAACGTTACCGGTCAGGTGGGCGAAAAATTAAAGCTCACTACCAATTACGATACGGAAGCCACCTTTAGCTTCGAAAACCAGATGAAGGTGGAATTCACCGGTGATGAAGACGATATTATAAAGAAAATTGAACTGGGAAACGTGAGCCTCCCCCTAAACAGTTCCCTGATAAGCGGTGCACAAAGTCTTTTCGGTGTAAAGGGCCAGTTTCAGTTTGGAAAGCTTACCCTTACTGGTGTACTTTCTGAGCAGCGTAGCCAGTCATCTTCCATAAATGTACAGGGTGGGGCTACTACAACCGAGTTTGAAATATGGGGCGATCAGTACGAAGCGAACAAGCACTACTTTCTTTCGCATTACTTCCGCGACAATTATGAGCGCTTTCTGGCCAACATGCCCCTTGTAACCTCACCGGTACAGATCACCAAAGTGGAAGTTTGGGTGACCAACACCCGCCAGGCGACCGAGGATACACGAAACATCGTAGCGTTTATGGACCTTGGGGAAGAGGCTGACAGCAATGCCTACCGTAGTAGTTCCGCAAACCGCCCCGGCCCTGATATCTATAGTGGACTTGCCCCTTCGCGCTTTCCCTCGAATAAAGCTAACCTCCTCAATCCTGATAATCTTGAAGCTCAGTACCCCGGAATACGGGATATGTCACAGGTAAATACCCTGCTGAACAACGCAGGATTTCAGGAGGCCGTGGAGTATACCGAATTGAGTAATGCGCGGAAGCTTCAGCCAACAGAATTTGATTATCACCCCCAGCTGGGTTACATATCCATCAATACCTCGCTAAACCAGGATGAGGTATTGGCTGTATCCTTCCAATATACAGCAGGTGGACAAACCTTTCAGGTAGGTGAATTTTCTACGGATGGAGTTACCCCGCCCAAGGCGCTGGTAACCAAAATGCTGAAAAGCCCGATCCTCAATGTGAACGTTCCCATGTGGGACCTGATGATGAAAAACGTGTATAGCCTGAGCGCTTATCAGGTAAACCGCGAAGATTTCCGGCTGGAGGTATTATATCGCAATGACGAGACGGGAGTACCCATTCCCTTTCTTCCTGAAGGGGACTTAAAAGACCAGTTGCTGTTGCGCGTAGTGGAACTTGACAGGCTCAACACGAATAATGATCCCACTCCTGATGGATTCTTTGATTACGTTCCGGGCATCACCATTAAACCACAGAACGGCCGGATCATTTTTCCCGTACTGGAACCTTTTGGCAGCAACCTGGCTAAAAAACTTGATGACCCGGAGCTAATTGAAGAGTTTGTTTTTAATGAGCTTTATGACTCTACCCGGTTTAGGGCCCAGAACGAAACGCAGCTCAACAAATACCTGATGAGGGGGCAGTTCAAATCGTCTTCCTCCAGTGAGATATCCCTTAATGCCTTTAATATTCCAAAGGGATCGGTGTCA
>CAZNMG010000029.1:0-2543 GCA_964574075.1 uncultured Owenweeksia sp. | reverse complement strand
ATTGGCAAAACCCCGCACACCCTCCTCGGTGGTAAGCACTCCTGTAATTACCAGAACTGATATGATGCCGAGCGATATATGATCAATAGAGAAATACTCAGTGGCAAACAGCGCAAAGGAAACTATGATGACACCAATGGTTATGTAGGCCTCTACACTCATTATTTCGTTGATCGATTAAGAAACTGTTCGTATACCCTTTTTACCGGAAACATATCCGGAAGTTCATATATAACTCAATCTACAGGTTTTTTCCTTTCATGGTTAAAAATAGTTTTATCCTTTGCAAACCGCTTCAATAAAAAGGCGGCACCCAGAGTAGAAAGCAATGAAAAGCTTCCATACATTACCGCCACCATGGCCATTTCTGATTTTTCTATAACTTCGTTGGCTATGTAAATGGCCAGTGCACTGTTTTGCAACCCCACTTCAATGGCAATAGTGTAATTATTTTCATGCGAAAGCTTATTATACCGGCCCATCAAGAATCCTATCCCCATAGTAGAAATATTTAGCATCACCAGCGGAATTAGCAGGTTCAGGTTTTCAAAAAAGTTGATGGAGCGTTTGCTTTCGCTGAAAAAGAGAACCACAATCACCATGGTGATCATCAACCCGATTATAAGGTATCGCAAGATTCCATTAAGATCATCTGTGATTTTTTCGCTCGTCAGCTCGTTGAAGGTGATACCTGCTAGCACGGGTAATACAACGCCTAAGAGCACCTGCAAGAAGGTATCTCCAATTGAAAGGCCGATACTGGCGCTGGTGCGCATAAAAAGAAGCATACCCAAATTAACCACCAACGGAATGGTAAAAAGGATAATGAAACTATTGATGGCTGTAAGGGAAACGGAAAGTGCCACATTTCCCCGCAGGAGGTAGGTCACAAAATTGGAAAGGGAACCACCGGGGCACGCGGCAATCAGCACAACCCCTACTTTAAGAAGAGGATCTATTTTCCAAAAATAGATTATTGCAAAAGCAACAAGGGGGAGCATAATCAGCTGTGCAAATAATCCAATTCCTGCGGCCCTGGGGCGTGTAATTACTCTTTTGAAATCACTGAAGCGAAGATTGATACCAATTCCAAACATTATGATACCCATCGCTATCGGCATGAAATAATCCGTCCAGGAAGTTTCCATCTTAAATTTTTATCAACTTTGTCGGCATTCGTGCAACAAACAGTACTCTTAAGGCTTCCCTGATGTTCAAATCAAAAATCATTTTAGCCCTGCTGGTGGTGTCAGTAATGGCTTCATGCCACCGGGAATCCGAAGTAACAGGGCCATCCACGGGACCCAATATTGTACTGATAATGGCTGATGATATGGGCTACTCCGATCCCGGATTTATGGGTTCGGAAATCCACACACCCCACCTTGATAGTTTAGCGGCAAACGGCCTGGTGCTGACTAATTTTTACAACAATGCCCGCTGTGGTCCTACGAGGGCCTCTTTACTTACGGGCTTATATGCTCACCAAACGGGAATGGGCGATATGCTTATTGATCTGGGATATCCTGCCTATCGTGGACATCTGAACAGCAAGTGCATTACTTTGGCCGAAGTTCTGCAGGATGGTGGCTATTCCACTTATATTTCCGGCAAATGGCACCTGGGTCAGCAGCCTGAACATCGGCCATTGGCAAGAGGCTTCGACCGTTTTTATGGCTACTTAAAAGGAGGGATATACTATTGGCCCTTTCAGCGGCCCCGCAAGATTTTTCTCGATGAAGAGGAAGTAGAAATAAATAAGGAGGAATTTTACTCCACTGATGAAATCTCTGACCATGCGGTGCGATTTCTAAAGGAGCACAGCGCCAACAGGGATAATCCATTTTTTCTGTATGTGCCGCACATCGCACCTCATTTTCCGCTTCAGGCACCAGCCGAGGTTACGGCCAAATACCGTGGTAAATACCTGACTGGTTTTGACTCTATCAGAGCCAGACGTTACCAGAATTTACTGAAGAGGGGTATGATAGACTCCACAGTATTGCTTTCACCTGCTGATGAGCGGGTATTGAATTGGGAGAAACTCTCGCCCGCTCAAAAAGATACTTTTGATTTGCGCATGGCAGTGTATGCTGCTCAAATAGAAGTAATGGATGAAGGGATTGGCAGAATAGTAGCGCAACTAAGGAAAAGCGGGGATCTGGATAATACGGTAATCCTTTTCCTTTCTGACAATGGGGCTTCGGCTGCAGAAATACAGGGCGATAACAGCAGCGAAATTCCGATAGGAGCGCCAGGTAGTTTCACCAGCTACCTGCCCTCCTGGGGCAATGTGAGCAACACCCCATTCAGGATGTATAAACACTGGACAGAGGAAGGAGGCATTATTACCCCGCTGGTGGTGCACTATCCTGAAAAAGTTGCTGCGGGTAAAATTGACCGCAAGCCCGCCCACATTATGGATATAGTTCCCACCATCTTAGAACTTGCCAAAATAGCTTACCCCAAAACTTTCAATGGAAATGAGATAATTCCGCTGGAAGGCAGGAGTATGGTGCCCGTACTAGAAGGCAATGACAGGG
>CAZNMG010000028.1:0-7668 GCA_964574075.1 uncultured Owenweeksia sp. | reverse complement strand
TGGCCATTAAGGGTGTTGAGGAAAAACAGAGTAACAAAAAACGATAAGAGCTTGTAAGGCCTTAAGGAGTTGAGATCAGTTGGGATGGCTGCCATTCTCTTTTAAAAGGTTGCACACAAAGAAAAAGAAATTCTGCTGATGCTGTTGATTCCGGTAAACTATTGAGCTGATTATGCTTTGTAGAAGCATGAGGAAGATCTCATTACCGGCTATACTTACCCTTGCGGTGCTCGTGCTCTTTGGTGCCTTTTATGCCTTCAATCCGCCATTCAGGGATTGGTTGGCCGAGGCTTATGCGGTTTTCACGACCGGTAACTATGACACGATACACGGCTTTCTTGAAAATTATCGGCAGTATGGCTACCTCATACTATTGGGGGCCTTCATGTTCCAGATGTTTCTTTTTGTGGTGCCCTCAGTGATGGTAATGACCTTGTGTGTGCTGATGTATGGCCCAATTGAAGGTGGTTTGCTTTGTATAGTCGGGATTTTCATAGCCTCCAGCTTTGCCTACTTTATTGGAAAATCGCTAAGTGAAGTTACCCTTGACAAGATTGTGGGGCACGGTTCCCGCGAAAAGATGGTTTCGTACCTGGAAAATTATGGTTTCTGGACAATCTTCATTTTTCGAATTTCCCCCTTTCTTTCAAACGATGCGGTAAGTTTTGTGAGCGGCCTGGTAAAAATGAATTACTGGCGGTTTATTTTGGCAACCCTGGCTGGTATTACTCCACTGGCCGCTCTCATAGCTTACTTCGGGCGAAGCACGCAGGGCATCGAGACCGGCCTGATGGTTGTTAGCGCAGTAGGCCTGGTAGCGTTGGTTATTTACATCTTCGTTGATCGAAAAAGAGCCCACATGAAAGCGAAGTAAAGAGGCCGCACAAGGCAGCCTCTTTAGAATGTCGAAAGCAAAATTTATCTAAAGTGTTCCTCGGCTTTCCTGCTCCCTTTCTATAGCTTCAAAAAGAGCTTTGAAGTTTCCCTTTCCGAAAGAAAGTGCACCCTTGCGCTGGATGATCTCAAAGAAAAGGGTGGGGCGATCAGACACCGGCTTTGTAAAGAGTTGCAAAAGATATCCTTCATCATCACGGTCCACCAATATGCCGCGTTCTTTCAAGGCATCAATGTCCTCATCTATCTCGCCTACGCGATCCAGAAGATCATCGTAGTAATTAGTGGGGACATAAAGAAATTCAACCCCGCGGTTTTTCAGCTTATCCACCGTGTCGAGAATATTGTTGGTGGCCACGGCAATGTGTTGTACTCCGGCACCATTATAAAATTCTATGTATTCCTCTATCTGGCTTTTCTTCTTGCCAGCTGCAGGCTCGTTAATGGGAAATTTTATGCGGCCATTGCCATTGGTCATTACCTTGCTCATCAGGGCGGTATAATCTGTTGAGATATCCTTGTCATCAAAGGATACAAGCTGGGCAAATCCCATCACCCGTGCGTAAAACTCAACCCATTTATTCATTTCGCCCCAGCCAACGTTGCCTACCATGTGGTCAATAAATCGCAGCCCTACCGGCTCGGGGTTGTAATGTGATTCCCACTTTCTGAAGCCCGGCATAAAGGGACCGTCATATTCCGAACGCTCTACAAAAATATGGTGTGTTTCCCCATACGTTTTGATGGCGGAAAGAACCACTTTCCCGTTTTCATCTTCCTTGGTTTGTGGCTCATGTACAGATTCTGCACCGCGCCTGGTGGTTTCTTCCCAGCTTTTGGTGGCATCATCCACCCAAAGTGCCACATTTTTCACACCATCTCCATGCTTATTTATGTGTTCGTTTATAGGTCCGCCTTTTCCCATGGGCGAAGTAAGCACCAGCCGTATCTTGTCTTGTTGGAGAACATAGGATACCCGATCCTTCTGGCCGGTTTCCAGCCCTGAGTAGGCCACAGATTGAAATCCGAATGCAGTTTTATAAAAATGTGCCGCTTGTTTGGCGTTGCCTACGTACAACTCTACGTAGTCAGTACCGTTGAGCGGTAAAAAATCCTCGGCATTGGGAAATTCTTTTTTCAGTTTTAGTGAACTGCTATCATATGTCGCTTCCATAGTGGTAATGCTTTTTGGCAAAGTTAAAAAATTGGTGGCGCCCTCACCGATAAGGAGTAGATTACTGCGAGAAGGGCCAATCCCGGGGTGTTGCCAGTGAGATAAAAAAAGATTGTTGTTTAATGTTCAGAAAATGTAGGATTTACCTTCCTGTATTTTGCCGTACCATATTTCGCCCTATTTTTACGCCCACAAAAGAGTCGGACAATTAGCGCGTATGAAATTAAAGGCAGCAGGGGAGAGTATTTTGGAAACTATTGGCAATACGCCATTGATAAGGCTGAAGAAGGTGTCTGAAGATCTCGGTACCAACGTATGGGCAAAGCTGGAAGCAAGTAATCCCGGACATTCTGCCAAAGACAGGGTAGCCTTGTTTGTGGTGGATAAAGCTGAGAAGGAAGGGCTGTTAAAGCCTGGCGGTACCATCATCGAATCTACATCAGGAAATACTGGCCGTAGCCTTGCCATGGTCGCTGCCTTGAGGGGGTACCGCTGCATTTTGTGCACCACCACCAAAATATCATTTGAAAAAAAGGCCGTTTTGGAAGCTTATGGGGCTGAGGTTATAGTGTGCCCCAAGGAAGCGAGGGCCGATGATCCCCATTCCTATTACTCCAGGGCCCAATCGCTCCATGAGCAGATCCCAAACTCCATTTATGTCAATCAATATTATAATGTGTCCAATATTGATGCGCATTACAGCACTACCGGTCCTGAAATATGGAAGCAAACAGAGGGGAAGATAACCCACTATGTGGCCTCGGTGGGTTCGGGTGGTACCATTAGTGGCACGGCAAAGTTTCTAAAAGAGCAAAATGCTGCTATCACCGTTGTAGGTATTGATGCATATGGCTCTGTGCTCACCAAATACCATGAAGAAGGATATTTTGATGAAGATGAAATAGCACCTTATAATCTTGAAGGTGTAGGCAAGAATATTATCCCGAGCACTGTGCTGTTCGATAAAATCGATAAGTTCCATAAAGTACAAGACGGGCCGAGTCTTTTACGTGCCCGCGATTTAGCCCAGCAGGAAGCCATTCTTGTAGGCCCTTCGGGCGGAGCCGCATTGCAGGGAATTTATGAATTAAAGGATTCATTCAAACCTGATGACTGTGTTGTTGTGGTACTCCCCGACCACGGTATGGGATATCTTAGCAAGCTATACAGTGACGACTGGATGATTGAGAAGGGCTTTATGGAAAAATCTGAAGCCTCACTTTCGCTTGTAAAGAAAACATCTGCAAATATTTAGTTAGTTTGCAGGCCCAAAGAAGCCCCCGAATTTTTAGCTTAGGATTATATGTCGATAGATAAACGTACCTCAAACGGGCATCCCGTGCTCAATGGAACTCCTACAAAAGTGAACCACGATCTTTTTGCCAAAATCGAATCCAATAAAGGTCCTCTTGGGCGATATGCCGAGGATGCCGAAGGATACTATATTTTCCCAAAACTCGAGGGAAAACTCGGAAACCGCATGAGGTTTAATGGGAAGGAAGTGATCTGCTGGAGCATCAACAATTACCTGGGTCTTGCAGAGCACCCCGAAGTTCGTAAGGCCGATGCCGAATCTGCCGCAAAATGGGGATTAGCTTATCCTATGGGCTCCAGAATGATGTCGGGCAACAGTGATCGTCATGATCTTCTCGAAGAACAATTGGCAGAATTTGTTGGAAAGGAAGACGCTGTTTTGGTAAACTACGGTTACCAGGGCATAATGTCGGCTATTGATGCGTTACTTGACCGCACTGATATTGTTGTATACGATTCGGAAAGCCACGCCTGTATTGTAGACGGTGTACGGATGCACCTGGGCAAGCGCTTTGTATATGATCATAATGATATGGCCAGCCTTGAGAAGAACCTGCAGCGGGCACAGCGCCTGCTCGAAGGGACCAAAGGTGGCATCCTTGTGATCACGGAAGGTGTTTTTGGAATGCGTGGTGATCAGGGCAAGCTGAAAGAGATCAATGCTCTGAAGGAAAAATATAATTTCCGCCTTATGGTGGATGATGCCCATGGATTTGGGACCCTGGGAAAAACCGGGGCAGGAACCGCTGAAGAGCAGGGTGTAACTGCGGATGTGGATATTTACTTTGCCACTTTTGCCAAATCTATGGCCAGTATTGGTGCTTTTTTGGCAGCCGATGAAAACATTGTCCAGTATCTGAAATACAATATGCGTTCGCAGATCTTTGCCAAGTCATTGCCTATGCCATTGGTGGAAGGAAACCTGAAACGCCTGGAACTTCTGAAAAGGAAGCCGGAACTAAAGCAAAAGCTTACCGAAAATTCGGCTTCCCTTCAAAAGGGCCTTAGAGATGCGGGGTTCGATATTGGCATAACCAACAGCTGCGTAACTCCTGTTTATATGAAAGGCTCGGTGGAAGAAGCTTCGCAGCTCGTAATGGATCTTCGCGAAAATCACCACATCTTCTGCTCCATAGTGGTGTATCCGGTTATACCTAAGGGCATGATACTGCTGCGCCTCATCCCCACCGCTGAACACACCCAGCAGGATATTGATGAAACGCTGGAGGCTTTCAAAAAGGTGTCAAGGAAGTTGGAAGAGGGCGAGTACAAAGGAAGAATGATAAACCCGGTGAAGTCATAATCCCCTTACGGGATTAAAATTTATTGAGAAAAACCGGCTTAAATAGGGGAAGAAATTTTGAAAACCTGAATATTTATTTACTTTTATCGCGGTACTAACCGTAACTTAAATTTATATTATGAAAAAAGGATTATTAGCATTAGTTGCTTTCCTGGCAGTTAACCTCACAGCATTTGGTGGAACTGCCGAACTTTTCAGCTTTGATGAGGCTGAAGTGGAGGTTTCCATGACTCAATTAGATCAACTGGAAGAGTATGTGAATGCCAATGAAGGTATCACTTACGCAGAGGTTGCCGCCAGAAATAGTAAACTGGTTGACAACATTTCTGACCAACCTTCAATCTCAATCACAGACGCCAAGCGTAATCGGGTACTGGGAATTCCTTCATTCCTTTGGGGATGTGTATTCGGAGTAGCTGGTTTGGCCGTGGTGTACTTCGTTGCTGAGGATAAGGAAGAAACCAAGCAGGCATTGTGGGGCTGCGTAGCCAGCACTGTGGTTGTTATAGTGCTTTATATAGTATTATTTGCCACTGCTGCTTCGTCCGTAGCTGCTGCTTCTACCATATAACAGAAGAAGTTTCACCTGCAAATTAAATTGAAAATCTTCCTCTTCCGGGGAAGATTTTCTTTATTATAATTATCACACAGCTTTTTTTGAAATCAGGAATATGAAGGGGATGATGAGGATAGGGATACTTTTTTGTTTTTTGACGGCCTCCTATATGGGCTCTGCACAGGAATACTTTCGAATGGAAGGGGAGTTTACCATCAAGTCAAAGAACGATTCTACCGGAAACCTTACCATGGGGAATTTTTACTATGATAAGAATGAAAAAAAAATCATCTATCATATTACTTTTCCAAAGGAGCAGCTCTGGGTATTTGCAGATACTTCAGTTTACCGCTTTGAAGAAGGCAAATTACTGGATCGCACAAAAGGCCCGGCAATTCATGAGTTTTCGATTTTTTCATTAGCCGCCAATAATCAACTTGCCAATTACGGCCTTAAGAATTCCCTCTACAAGCTTGAGAAGGTTGAGAAGGAGGGAAACAGCGTGCTTACCACATGGGCGCCCCCGCTGGTGCTGAAGGATTTGTTGGGAAAGGTTATTATTTCCAATCAAAATAAAAGAATAATGGGTATAGTGTTCTTTGACAAAGACGAGGTATTGGTCCGGAAGCAGTTTTTCAGGGAATACAAGAATATTGAGGGACTGGAGTTTCCCACTGAAATAGTGGACATGTTTATATTACCAGATGAGGGCACTACATATCAAAAGACCACGTACAAAAATATTAAAGTCAATGACGAAAAGAACAGCAGCTTTCATAATTATAAGTTGCCTGCCGGTTACGAATCTCTTCTCGCAAACTGAGCAGGATATCGCCCTTGGCTACTTCATTATAGAGGAGGAGTATAAGGAGGAGTATCACTTTTCATTCCAGGGCAACAATGAGCTCGAAAACCTTGGAAGCTTTCTCTTTGTGTTTTACAAAAAATTTATTTCTTCACAGGATATGCAGGTGTGTAACTTCTATCCCTCATGCTCGGTTTATGCCACTGAAGTCATTCGTGAAAAGGGAATGATAGTTGGCACAATGGCTACCTATGATCGCATGAGCCGCTGTCACCCTCTGGCTCCCGGCCATTATCCGGTACACACCGAATCCGGATTACTTTACGATCCGGTTGTGAAGGCACAGTAATAAAGTCCCCTTTGATGAATTCGATACTTAGAAGCTTCGCAGGCTTTCTCTTTCTTTTACTTCACTTTACCTCTGCGGCTCAGCAGGAGGATATATATGGCAAAGAGCGTACATTGGAATTTGCTGACTACCTCATGACGGCCCATGAATATAATTCGGCTGCCCTTGAGTACGAAAGGCTGCTTTTTATGGATGCCAAAAGCGACAGCATAAAACTGAACCTACTTCGGGCTTACCGTTTGGGGAATTTTTATCAGCAGGGAATTAGCAGGTTTGAGGATTTTTATTCTCCTTCCAATCCTGAGATCCCCCAGGTCTTTGCCCATGAATATCTAAAGCTCCTCCTTTTGGAACGCAGGTACCAGCAATCCCAGACATTCCTGCAAAATAATCAAAGGATTGCCAGTTCATATAAAAGCAATGTACAACTGGGAATAATGCTTTTGCAGAAAGATTGGGCTGAGGCCCACACGTATTCAGCCAATGCTGAGGTTACAGACCCTTACCTGGAGGGATTGGCGGGCCGAGGTGTTACCCTGAAAAGGAAAAGCCCGTTCCTGGCTTCAGTAATGTCGGCTGTGGTACCGGGTTCGGGAAAAATGTATACGGGCAACTGGGCTGATGGAGCAATTGCATTAATATTTGTCGGCTCCAATGCGTTTGCGGCTTACAGGGGTTTTAGCCGAAATGGCAGCGATAGCTTCTATGGGTGGTTCTTTACAGCCATGGGAACCGGGTTTTATGTTGGAAATATATATGGATCACATAAATCGGCAAAGGACTATAATGCCGAAAAGGAAAATCTACTACACCATGAGGTGGAGAATTATTTCTATACTCGTTATTAATCTTTGCTTTCTGCCGGGATATGCTCAAACCCTGCAGGAAACAAAGATGTTTGCGGACCAGGCGTTTAGCAGGGGAGATTATGAACTTGCTCTGAACTCCTACCAACGTATTCTTTATTTTGAACAGGGGGCCCCTTCTCCCGAGGTTTTCTATCACGTTGCCGAATGCCAGTACCGCACCGGAAACTATGAGAAAGCCGTAGTACATTTCGACCATGCCTACTATTCGGCAGAGGATGACTCATTACAGAACGAGGCGGTTTTTGGAAAGATTAGAGCCTTGCTGCAGCAACATCAATGGGATCTGGTTCTGATAGAGATATACTCACAGGAAGATGAAATGGATTCTGCCAGTAAGGCACGAATGGAATTCTTTAAAGGGATTAGTTTTTTTGCCACCGAAGATTATGAAGCTTCCGAAGAAG
>CAZNMG010000027.1:0-3405 GCA_964574075.1 uncultured Owenweeksia sp. | reverse complement strand
AAACCTGCACCCTTCGGGTGATCGGTTCAAAAGCAATGAAGGAAATTTCAAGATTATATTCCCCGGCCGGCAATTTCAGCAGAAAGTTACCATCGGGATTGGTGGTGGTGCCACTTACCAACTCATTGTCCAGATTGAAGGCCGCCACTGATGCCCCGGGAAGCGGTTCACCATTGCCGTCATTTATAGAGCCGGTAACCTGTGCGGTAAGAAGTTGGCTGGCAAAAAGTACCAGGATCAGGAAAATATATTTCATACGTCAAAAATACGGTAGCGGTGTTTGTAAAAAGTCTCAAAATTGAGACGGAAGAAGGGCGATAAAGTTTTCCTATGAAAAAGTTTTACTTGAATTCCTTCTCTCTCTTTTCCTCCAGAAGGCCAAGCTCATCCCTCAAACGTGCCGCTTCCATAAAATCGAGGGCTTTTGCGGCATTCTCCATCCTCCTGCGCACCTTATCCATGGCTTTCTGAAGTTGCTCCGGAGTTTCATAAACCATGCCGGATTCAGCGGCTGCTGTTACAGCTTCAGTTTGCAGGTAGGCTGCGGCATTGGTAGCCCGTGAGGCCGCTAAAATTGATTCTTTTGATTTTACCAGCGCTGTGGGTTTTAGCCCATGCTTTTCATTATACTCCCGCTGCGTTCCGCGCCTCCGGTTGGTCTCATCGATGGTCTTTTGCATGCTGTCGGTAATTTTGGCTGCATACATAATTGCCAGCCCATTTATGTTACGGGCAGCCCTGCCCACGGTCTGCACCAGCGAACGTTCAGCCCGAAGAAACCCTTCCTTGTCTGCATCGAGAATTGCCACCAGTGAAACCTCCGGCAGATCCAGCCCTTCCCTCAAAAGGTTTACCCCTATCAGCACATCAAACATCCCCAGCCGCAGGTCACGCATTATTTCCACCCTCTCGAGGGTGTCAACATCAGAGTGAATATAGCGGCAGCGAATGCCATAGCGGGTGAGGTATTTTGTCAGTTCCTCGGCCATGCGTTTTGTAAGGGTTGTTACCAGTACCCGCTCATCGATCTCCGTCCTTTTGTTGATCTCTTCCATCAGGTCATCCACCTGGTTTTCAACGGGCCTGACTTCAATTCGGGGATCCAGCAGACCTGTAGGGCGGATCAGTTGCTCCACCACCACACCTTCTGATTTCTCCAGCTCATAATCAGCGGGAGTAGCACTCACAAAAACCACCTGATTTTGCAACGCCTCAAACTCATCAAACTTCAATGGACGGTTATCCATAGCTGCAGGAAGGCGAAAGCCGTACTCCACCAGATTTTCCTTCCGCGAGCGATCACCTCCGTACATGGCCCGAACCTGGGGCATTGTTACGTGGCTTTCATCAATCACCATCAGGTAATCCTCGGGGAAGTAATCAAGCAGACAGAAGGGACGGGTGCCGGGGGCGCGGCCATCCAGGTAGCGCGAATAATTTTCAATCCCGGAGCAATACCCGAGTTCCCGGATCATCTCAAGGTCAAACTCGGTGCGTTCCTGCAGACGCTTGGCCTCCAATGGTCGTTGGTTCATCCTGAAGAAATCCACCTGCTCCACCATATCGTCCTGGATCTGGTGAATAGCCGATTTCAGTGTGCTCTTGCTGGTTACAAAAATGTTGGCGGGGAAGATCCGCACTTTTTCAAACTTTTCAATGACGTCCCGGCTTGAGGGATCAAAGCGCTCGATGGCTTCAATTTCATCGCCCCAGAAATGGATGCGGAAAGCAGTGTCGGAGTAGGCAGGGAAAACATCCACCGTATCGCCCTTTACACGAAAGCTGCCGCGGGTAAACTCAGCCGTGGTCCGGTTGTAAAGCGCACTCACCAGGTTGTGTAGCAGCTTGTTCCTCGCTATCACCATCCCCACTTCGAGCTCCATCACCTGGTTGGCAAATTCCTGAGGGTTACCGATGCCGTAGAGGCAGCTTACTGAGGCTACAACCAATACATCCCTGCGCCCCGAGAGGAGGGAGGAAGTGGTGCTCAATCGCAGTTTTTCAATTTCCTCGTTTATCGAAAGATCTTTTTCAATGTAGGTTCCGGTGGTGGGCAGGTACGCTTCCGGCTGGTAATAATCGTAGTAGGAAACGAAGTATTCCACCGCATTATCTGGAAAGTATTGTTTGAACTCCCCGTAGAGTTGCGCTGCCAGGGTCTTGTTGTGGCTGAGTACCAGGGTGGGGCGTTGTACCTGTTCCACCACATTGGCGGCTGTAAATGTTTTTCCACTGCCGGTAACGCCAAGGAGCGTTTGGTAGCGGTCGCCACGCACGAGGCCTTCCACAAGTTGTTTTATCGCCTTAGGCTGATCACCGGTGGGGCTGTACTCAGAAGAAATTTTAAAGGGAGTGGGCATAGCCTGCAAAAATACACAGGCTAATCCGTTTTAGCGAATCTTTGCAGGTTTCCACAATTCCGTACTTTCATCATTCCTCCTGTTGCCCGGCATCCCCGGGTTCTTCCCCGGCCCGCTGCATCTCCCTTATCTTCACGTTCAGCATTTTATGCTTTTGCTCCAGCAGTTCTATCTGCTCCTTCTGGCGTTGTATGTTTTTCTCCCCTTCCTTTACAATGGGGTTGTTAGGGTTACTGCTGGTAAAAAAGCTGAGGTTAGTCTCCAACTGATTGAGCTCTTTGCGGGCTTCATCAATCTGGCGGTTAACCCCTTCGCGCTCGCGTCTTAGCTCACGCTCGCCACCCTGGTCAGTGAGGGTTTCCATTTTGTTCTCAAACCGTATGCGCTGCGATTCCTTACGGTCAAGATCAATGGATTTGAATTTATCATCAAGGGCCTTGTTGAAATCAGTATCTATTTTGCTCTTATTCCGGGGTACGCGCCCTATTTCCTTCCATTGGTTGATGATTTCCTTCAGGCCCTTCACGGTTTCCTTCTGGTCTTTTCCGGAGGTGTCAAACTCCTTCAGGATTTTCAGCAATTCTTCCTTGCGGGTATAGTTTTCCTCAAATTCCTTGTCGCGCTCCTTGTTCTGTTGAGTGAGCCGCTCAAAGTAGTGGTTACAAGCCGCCCGAAATTGTTTCCAGATCTTATCAGATTCTGATCTTGGAACATGGCCAATCCGCTTCCACTGCGCCTGTATGCGCTTCATCTCGTTGGTCGCTTCCTGCCAGTCCTCACTGTCCTTCAGTCTCTCAGCAATTTCAACCAGCTCCCGCTTTTGGGCCAGGTTCTCGTGGTGCTGTTTCTTAAGATCCTTGTAGTACTGGTTTTTAGCGTGGTTAAAATCGCGCAGCACCGCCCTGAATTTATCCCAGATCTCATCATTCTCAGGGTGGCTTATGCGGCCGATCCTGCGGAAATCCTCCCTCAGTTTCTCCACCTTTTTTATGGCTTCCTGCCATTTATGGTGCGTGTCTATCTGTTGGTAATCAACTTCCTCGAG
>CAZNMG010000026.1:0-5986 GCA_964574075.1 uncultured Owenweeksia sp. | reverse complement strand
TGATGGGGTGGGGAAACATCTATGCGGCTGTATACAATGATGAGTTCAGCAGCATCTTTGACATTACCCAAAAATATGGTAAGCAGCTTTTGTGGATAGGGACAGCTGTGGTGCTTATATTCCTTATTATGATGATGGATGGCAGTATTTACCAGACCCTGGCTTATCCCATCTTTATTATTTCGTTGCTCAGCCTTGTCGCAGTTTTGTTGTTTGGAAAGGAAATTTCAGGAGCGCGTTCGTGGTTTGCCTTTGGTGGCTTCAGCCTGCAACCTTCAGAATTTGCCAAGTTTGCGACTTCCCTGGCGCTGGCAAAGTACCTCAGCACAAAGGGAGTGACGATGGGCTCCTGGAAAAATAAGTTTATGGCGGTGGTTATAATGCTCCTGCCAGCGGCCCTTATTCTTCCCCAACCTGATGCAGGGTCAGCTTTGGTGTATGGCTCCCTCCTCCTGGTGCTCTATCGCGAAGGGCTTTCGGGAAATTATATATTTCTGGGCATGGCCCTGGTGGTCATATTTATCCTGAGCCTGCTGATCGATAAGCTTTACCTGATGGTGATCCTGGGCGCACTGGCAGCGCTTCTTATTTTCCTCACCCGCAAAAGCCGCAGCTGGATCTATCGGATTGTAGCTGTACTGGTTCTCTGCATCGGCTTTATTCAGAGTGTGGATTATGCCTTCAACAATATGCTGGAAGACCGGCACCGCAACCGTATTAATATACTTCTGGGAAAGGCGCATGACCCGCAAGGGATTGGGTACAACACCAATCAATCCATGATCGCCATAGGTTCTGGGGGACTCACCGGCAAAGGCTATCTCGAAGGAACGCAAACCAAATATGACTTTGTGCCCGAGCAAAGCACCGATTTCATATTCTGCACGGTGGGTGAGGAATGGGGCTTTGTGGGAACCACAGTGGTGATCATACTTTTTGTAACGCTTTTCTTCAGGCTGGTGGTGGTCGCAGAACGGCAAAAGTCCGCCTTCAGCCGCATATATGGCTACTGCGTGATCTCCATTCTCTTTTTTCACTTTCTCATCAACATTGCCATGACCATAGGTCTTGCCCCTGTCATTGGTATTCCCCTGCCCTTTTTCAGCTATGGAGGTTCTTCCTTATGGGGCTTTACCATTCTCCTTTTTATTTTCATCAAACTGGATTCGTACCGGATGCAGATCTGGTAATCTTAATTTTTTCCAGCCTGGGGTTCAGGATGTATAATGGCATGATTTAGGAAAGTGAATTCACAATCAACTGAGTTCTATGAAACTTCTTTTGTCAGCTTTTTTAGCTTTCATGATTTCACCGGCCTTCTCACAGGAGGCCAGTCCTAGTTTCTCATCGGAAGAAAACTGCAATCACAGTAGTAAAGATTGGCAGGACCATTACCGGCATCTTAGCTCCTATATTCCTACAGCCGATGATGCCGTGATCACCGTTCACTGCAACATCCTGGTTTGGCAAAATGATGCCGGAACTACCAACTGGCAGGACACACCGGAGCACCGGCAGCGGCTTCGCAATTTTTTTCACCATCCTACCCTGGGGCTCAACTTTCAAATGTATGAGCGCTTCATTCCTCCTACTGACCCGGTATTAAAGGAAAGTGAGGAAGTAAAAAACAAGAACATTTATTTTAAGCTGGAGGGCATCTATTTTTTTAAGGATTCGGCCTGCAGCAGCAGTATGGGTATGAGTGATAAGCGGAAATACCTTAGAGAAAACGGGTATGGGCATCTTCTCCACCAGGTGAATGTAAACATCACCACCTCGGGAGGTCCTATGCAGGGCGCCTGGGGCCATGCAGAGCGCCCCGATTTCTACACCACCGTGGCCCCAATGGTTACCACCACTGACGACCCCAATCAACGAGGATACTCCGATCCTCCCCCGCAATCTGATCCTCAAAATCCGGTTTCTATTGCCTCCCTTGATGGCACCAACTTTCACCGCGACTGGAGCTTTATGGAACACCTGGCGCATGAACTGGGGCATTGCCTTGATCTGCTCCATGTATATAAAGGAAAAGCCGGAGGCGGATATGAGGACTGCGATACGAGCGATATAGACTACATGAGCGATCTCTTTCCGTTGGATGCCCCATGGTGTGGCTCACCTCCACGGGGCTGTCAGGCTTGTGTGCAATATTCCGACTCTGTAAAAGCCGATTGGCATCCCAATGATGGCCGTACCAATAACCTTATGAATGGTAAGGGAGGGCGGTATCTTTCGCCTTCCCAGTTGGGAAAGATCCACCGCGCACTGGCCACAAAATCGCTGATGATTGCAGCGAGCGGCTTTAGCGAAGTGCCCCTTGAAATCACAAAGGATGAAACCTGGGATTTTACGCTTCAACTATATCGCCCGCTGGTGATAAAGTCCGGAGTTACCCTCACCCTGAAGTGCCAGCTCAGGATGCCTCAAAAGGGACAGATCATCATTGAACCCGAAGGGAAGCTGATTGTAGATGGTGGCGAAATAACCCGCAGCAACACAAATGCCGGGGACCATTGGCAGGGAATAGAACTCATTGCGCCTAAAAAGCGAAACAGGAGCGATATGAAGCCCGGCCAGATAGAATTGATAAATGGTGGGAAGGTCTCATACGAGCTTAATAGAGCGGTGGAATAGTATTCAAGAAAAAACCCTCCCGGAGAAATTCAGGGAGGGTTTTTTAGTGTTCTCTTAAGGGCGTTTCAGAGGGAATCCTGCCGGTTCTTAATAAAACTTTGCCCGGTTATCTTCAATTTTTGCGGTCTTCTTAAGTGACTCCAGGACCTGGCCAGCAACGCGTGAGCGCGTGGTTTGGGCCTGTGTCTTTTTCTCATTGGAATAATCCGGCAGATCCGGTGCCGGGGTACGGCTTTGCACCTGTACCATATAAACACCTCTGTTTCCTTCAATAGGTTCAGAAACCTTGTTTGGCTCCAATGCGGTCATTACGCCCACAACCTTAGGCTCGCTTCCAAAACCTGGCATATTCGCATTGGCGAAATTCACGGTCTGGGTGTTTACCTGTACTCCCAATTCGCCAGCTACAGCCTGAAGGGCCTTGTCTCCCCCTGTAGCTTTTCGCATACGGGCCATTAGCTGGTCCGCCTTTTTCTTACGTACCACCTGGGGGTAAATTTGCTCGCGTACAGCGTCAAGGGAGCGGTAGCCTTCCTCAGTTGCATCAGTAAGCTGAACCACCACATAGGACTCGCTGCCGTTATTAAAAAGTTGCAGCTCCCCTACCTCTGTTTCCTCATTGTGTGCCCAGTTCACAATTTCACGATTGTTTCCAAGGCCAATCACGTTCTCATCAAAAGGCTTGAGGTCGGTAACGGGCCTGGGGCTGTAGCCCTGCGCTTCGGCTTTACTGCCAAATTCATCAAGATTATTCACGCTGGCAGCAAAGGAGCTGGCATTGTTGTAAATTCTATCAAGGGTAGCATCGCTCGGCATAATTTCACGGCTAATACTAACCAGTTTCACGGCTTCTGTGCTTCCTCCCTGGTCGAGAATTTCGATGATGTGAAACCCGAATTGTGAGGGTACGAGCGCTATGTCTCCGACTTCCTTCCTAAAAACAAAGTTTGAGAACGGGCGCACCATGCTCTTGTCATCAAACCATCCGAGATCACCGCCCTTTGATCCCGAACCGGGATCGTCAGAGACCTCACGGGCCAAAGCGGCAAATTGTGCTGTATCTTCCTTTACGATCGTTAAAAGACTATCGGCCAGCACCTGGGCCTCCTGGAAAGAGCGGTTTTGATTACCATTCTCAATTTCACGGAAGGAAATTAAAATGTGACGTGCCCTGGCAGAATCGGGTAAGCTTCTTTTGTCGGTAATTTTGGTAACGCGGAAATAGTTGTTTGCCTGGTAAGGTCCATACACGGAACCCACGGACATATCGAAAATAGTGGAATCCACCCCTGGTGGCAGTGATCCTCTCTTGTAAAAATCAGGCGCCACAGGAATATCGGAACGGCTTACGGCAAAAAGTGAATCTTTTTCTGCATTGGCAAATGATTCAAGAGTATCCACGCGGCCATTGCTCTCCACTACCTCTTCCTTCAAATATCCGCGAAGTTCATTCTGAATTTCCTGGCGATCCTCTTCTGAGGCTGCAACCGGGAAGTTTACATACTGGATGCTGGCCGTCTTTTCTACCTTAAACTCCTCCTTGTGCTCCTGGTAATAGGCTTTGAGATCGGTATCCTCAACTTTTACGGCACTGTCTGAAATACCGGAATACTCAAGTGCTATAAAGTTGGCTGTGGTTTGGGTACCTCTGCGCTTATGCATTTCCTTTGCAATGGCAGTGGGCATATAAATCCCGAGTTCCACACCTTTGTTGTATTTGGTTTGGAGGGCATTTACTTTAATGCTTTCCTCAAAGTTTATCCATTGCTCAAAGGCATCTGCATTCTGCTGATCAATATCGCGGTTGCTCTGTATTTCAGAAATATAGGTAGACAAACGGCCTTCGCTGAACTGGCCTGTAACCTGATCCCTAAAAACCGGGGCCTCCTGGATGGTAGGATTGGACTTTACACGTTCAAAAAGTTCACTTGGGGTAATTCTGATCCCAAGCTCCTCGTATTGCTCACCCATCAGTTCCTCGCGGAGTATCTCGTCCCACACCCCATCAGCAAGTTGCTTGCGGGTAACAAATTGTGCCTGTTGCGGGTTTTGCTGGCGGATCATTGCTTCGCTTTCTTCCATTTTTTCGGAAAACTCGCGCAATTCAATGGTGCGGCCATTTACCCGACCCACAACGGTGGCATCGCCCCTGAACATTGAATTACCGGAGCCCAGAAGGTCCGTCAAAATAAATCCCAGCATCGCAATACCGATCACAATGATCAATAATCCTGAACGTCTGCGGATGCGTTCTAAAGTCGCCATGTATCTATCCGTTTAAATTTAAAGGTTGCGAATATACAACTGTCAATGAAATTATTGCAGCCCGGAAGCCCACTAAAAGGGTGCCGGTAAAAAGTTTAGAGGAATAAGATTGATGTGAAAATCATGAGGTATCTCAGTCATTCACAATCCTCAACCTTACCAGCTCAATTTTTGAATGGGAAACATCCTCTATTTTGAAGAGGTATTGCTCAAGATGAAATTCCTGGCCCCTCTCCGGTATGCTTTCAAGATGGTTGAGAATGAGCCCTCCCAGGGTGCTGTACTGATCGGATTCAGGAAGCTCCAGATTATACTTATCGTTGATTGAATCAATTTCCTGCCGTGCCGAAAACAGAAATTCTGTTTCGTTTATCCGTTTGTCCACCAGGTCTTCCACATCATGCTCATCATCAATCTCCCCAAAGAGTTCCTCCACAACATCTTCCACGGTAACAAGGCCCGAGGTGCCGCCAAACTCATCAAGAACAACGGCAATACTCTTGCGATCCCTTATCAACAGGTTGAGGATCTCATTGGCGGCCATACTTTCCGGGATAAAGCTTACCGGGCGCAGGATAGAACGGATATCGCTGGGTTTTTTAAAGAGTTCAAAGCCATGCGCATAGCCTATGATATTGTCGATGGATCCGTCATGAATAAGCAGCTTGGAAAGATTACTTTCTATAAACCGCTCTCTTAAGACACCAATATTTTCACTCACGTCAACCGATTCAATCTCGGTGCGTGGCACCATAAAATCCCGTGCTTTCTGTTCACTAAATCCAAGGGCATTCCTGAAGATCTGGATTTCATGATCCTCCTCTTCCTCAGGTGAAGCCTCAGTGCGCTCTCTTATGTAGTTATCCAGATCAATCTTTCCAAATGGTTCGGGAGCCTGCTCAGCCGGTGTACGCATCACATACTTCATAATAAAATTACTCACCCCAATCATCAATGATACTATTGGGAAAAAGAGCAGGTAAAACAAAAAGCTCGGTATGGCAAAGGCCTCGAGTAATCGGGTGGAGTGGGTTTTAAAGACCGCCTTGGGCAAAAATTCGGCAAACATCAGGATATCGATAGT
>CAZNMG010000025.1:0-2864 GCA_964574075.1 uncultured Owenweeksia sp. | reverse complement strand
GGGATTCCAGTATTTATTTCCAGTCAATTCAGCTTAGCAACATCCATGACTCCCTTCTTATTGTTTCAAGCCGTAGACAAGACATTAGGATAGACTCTGTATATCATCCTCACATTAGTGTGTTAAATGAAAATAAGGATCTCATCGCACAAAAAATTTATCAAAATATTGGACTTGAACACGGGAAATTAATGTACCAGCCATTGGATAAATTTACTTTGTTCAATAATAAATATATTTCTCACCCCTCAAATCCCTTTTCTTTTTTACCTCTTATCTCTTTTAAACAAGATTTAAGTTACGACACTTCCTATAAAAGTCAGGACTTTATACCAGCGTTTCATTACAATTTAGATTGCTTTATATTTTCAGGATTTAGTAAACTTTATACAGCAGGATATATTAATTCAGGAAATAACAT
Organism: uncultured Owenweeksia sp.; assembly: GCA_964574075.1. Taxonomy (GTDB): domain Bacteria; phylum Bacteroidota; class Bacteroidia; order Flavobacteriales; family Schleiferiaceae; genus Owenweeksia. Next base: position 2,443 of record CAZNMG010000025.1, on the reverse strand, counting down.
TTATAGTTACGGTCTTATGCAGTTCGATGACTCATTGAAATACCTGCAAATGGATACCATAGCTATGGAAAACCGTGTGTTAGATCAAATCGGCTGCATTGACTTTCACAACATGAACAACATCATATTTGCTGTTGGTGAAAGGGATAATATAACGGGCGGAAATACAATCCATCTGGCCAGCATGGACACCTCCGGTGCCGTAAATTGGAGACGAAAGATATTTCAAGACAGTGCGGTGTATTTTGTAGTGGAGGAAGTAGAAGCTACCCCTGATGGCGGGGCATTCATCATCTCCCTGAAACTGGACCGCAGACAAGACCCCACCCTTTGGGAGCACACAACCAGCATCATAAAAATAGACAGCCTGGGCCAGGTGGTAGGTGAGCGCGAGTGGAAGCTTCCTCCTTCTTTTAGCCTTTTTCCCAATCCTGCATCTGAAACAATACAATTACGGGGCATTCCATCGCATAAAAAACTGCAGGCAAAAATTTATAGCAGTAATGGAAGCCTCGTAAAAGAAAGCTCGTTGGGAACCAGGCGAGAAATGGACGTTTCGTCAATGCCGCCCGGTACGTACGTGCTAAGCCTGTCGGGCAATAAAAAGCAGTATCTCAGCAAAAAGATAGTGGTGCAGTAACCTTTGGAACTATTTTCCTATCGCATCCCCGCCTTGCCCATGCCCCACCTTAGCACCAAAAAGCTAAGTATGGAGGCCAGCAGCCATGGCCAGAAGTAGCTCCACTCCTCCAGTATCCAATACCCAATAAAAAAGAGCACGCCATACACCATTACCACTCCGCTTACCCAGCATACAAAGAGATAGGGCAAACTGCGGTTGTGGGTGGTTTCGCCTTTAAAAGGCCGCCACCAGCCACCCGGCCTTACCCGTTCGTAAAAGGCGATAAGGGTTTGGCTGTCAGTGGGAGACGTGAGAAATGTTGCCGCCAGCCAGCACACCGTGGTAAAGATCACCGTAAAGATGAAATCGCCATTTTGCTCATAAAATGCTGGTGAAACGAATTCAGGCAAAAAGTAACGGGCAATAGCCAGTCCTAAAAAGGGGGCGAGTGTAGCCACCAGTTCACTCCAGGCATTGATGCGCCACCAGTACCACCGCAGAATAAGAACCATTCCCAGGCCGGCACCACTGGCGATCAGAAACTGGGCGGCACTGTCTATCATGGTGATCTGCGAGGTGGCATATAAACCGATGAGCATTATCAGCACGGTGATGATCCGCCCGGCCCGTACATAATCCTTTTGCGCGGCCTCCTCATTTTCAAAGTCCGAATCCTTTTTCCAGAACCGCTTGTAGAGGTCATTGGTGAGATAGCTTGAGCCCCAATTGAGCTGGGTAGAGATCGTGCTCATATAAGCCGCCAGAAATCCCACAAAGAGAAGGCCTTTGATCCCGTCCGGTAAAAAATCACGCATCACCATGATAAATCCCTTCCGCGATTCTTCAATGGGGAGATCAGGGTAGAGAACCAGGGCACAAAGACCAACAATGATCCACGGCCAGGGGCGCAGGGCGTAGTGCGCGATCTGAAAGAAAAGGCTGGAATACACCGCATTCTTCTCGTCTTTGGCGCTCATCATCCTTTGCGAAATGTAACCTCCGCCACCGGGTTCGTTGCCGGGGTACCAGCTGGCCCACCATTGCAGTCCGATGTACGAAAAGAACGCTCCCGCTGTAAGGGAAAATGTCCCTACGGCAAGTTCGCTGCCCCCAATCTTGGGTAGGAAACTTAGGCGCCAGGCGGGTAACTTGGCCTTGAGACCTTCCACGCCACCCACTTCGGGGGCATTGAGTACAATCACCGCTAAAATGATGCAGCCTGCCATGGCAATGATGAACTGTGCAAAATCCGTCATGGCAATGCCCAGCAGACCGGCAATGGAACTGTAAATAGCCACAAATACCATGGCCGCTGCCACCGCCCAGAAAGCGGTTTCGTAAGGCACTTCAAAAAACACTTCAATAATGGAGATGAGGGCGGCATTCACCCAACCAATGATGACTACGTTGAGAAAAAGCCCCAGGTACACCGACTTCAAGCCTCTGAGTAAGCGAGCAACGGGTCCGCTGTAGCGCAACTCCAAAAATTCGAGTTCCGTGATTATCTCGGCCCTCCGCCAGAGCCGCGCAAAAAAGAAAGTGGTGAGCATCCCTCCTATCAGCATATTCCACCAAAGCCAGTTTCCGGAAATGCCGTGTTGGGCAATTTTTTCAGTTACCCAAAGCGGTGTATCGGCCGCAAAGGTGGTGGCCACCATACTCACTCCTGCCACGTACCATGGCAGATTGCGTCCGCCAAGGAAGAAGTCCGTGAGGCTGCTGCCGGCCTTTCCGCGAAAGCGTACACCAATAAAAATAAAGAGGGTGAGAAAAAATATGACGACTATCCAGTCGAGGGTTGTAAGATTGGTCATAATGCAA
>CAZNMG010000024.1:0-13233 GCA_964574075.1 uncultured Owenweeksia sp. | reverse complement strand
CTGTAGCTAAACACACAACCATTAATTGTGGTGGCGGGAAGGCTCACCAGGTATTGCCCTGGTGCTCCATATTGATGGGTAGGAGCTGCGGTACTATCGAAGCTGCCATCGCCCATATCCCATACCCAGCTGGCTACGGTGTCAAATGGAGTTGTGTTATTTATGAATTGAAGGCTGTCACCCAGACAGGCCCCGTTTGCTGAAAAATTAACATCAACCAGGGCATATACGCGAAGATCCTGAAGGATAGAATCCGGGCAACCGTTGCCATTGTTGGCGATCATTTTCACATGGAAGATCGAATCCTGCGTATAGCTGCGATTGGTGAAAGTAAGCGTGGGGCTTTTCAAGGTGGAAACCAGCTGACCGTTCACAAACCACTGCCAGGAGCTGTAACCGTTTCCGGTATCGGCAAGGCTTACCACCAGCGGGCTGCAACCGGCATATGCGCTTGCTGTAAAGCCAATAGGCTCCCGGCCGATCGCGTAGAAGAGTGAAGTGATGGTGTCACTCTTACAGCCGAAGGGGCTGTAGGCGATCATGCGTAATCTCACGGAGTCACCCGGATTAGGCAGGGCAAAGTTCAGGGAGTCATAACGGTTAAAGGAAGCCAGTATAGAGTCCGTGTTCACATCCAGGAATTGCCAGTTGTAAAGGCCGTTGGCCAGTGGGTAATCATTGAAATTCACCACGGAAGTATCAATAATAAACGGTGCACAAGCCAGGAGAGGGTTTGCGTTAAATTCAGCCCTGGGATCAGGATGTACCGTAACCGAATTGGTGATGGTATCGGAACAGCCAAATGCGTTGGTAACGATAAGGGTAACAGGGTAAATGCTGTCCTGGGTTCCGCTGTTGGTAAATGTGATAGTGGGTACAGAATCCGTGGAGGTTTGGCCGTTGCCGAAATCCCAGCTAAAGCTCATCGAACCGCGGTTCATTCCACTTTGGTTGGGCGTGGAGTTATTGAAAAAAGTAACTGTAAACGGGCCACAAGAATCGGCAAGGGAGGCGGTGAAACCTGCTGTAGGCTTCGGATACACCGTAAAGGGTTTCGAAAGAGTATCGGTACAGCCGGTAATACTGTCCGTAAGGATCAGTTTTACACTATATACCAGCGAATCATTAAGGCTCACCGGAAAGTCAAAATAAGGTGAAGGTGTATTGCCGTTCTGGATCGGCACTACAGGTTGAATTCTCCAGGTGTAATGAAGGTTGTCTCCTGTGGACTGATCAAGGGGACTGAAGCCAACGGGGGCGCAGGAGTTGCGGGGAATATTGTAGGCAGCTACAGGTCTGCTATAAACCGTTACTGTCCTGCTGGTGCTGTCGGTACAGCCATCACTGGTGGTGATGATCAGGCGGATCGAATAGGTAGAGTCGTACCCACTCTGGTTGTCGGGAAGCAGAATGGAAGGGGAGGCCACCGTATCATTGGAAATAACAATTCCGGGAGAGGAAGCCTTCCAGCGGAAGCTGTAACCGGCCTTTGCAATGGAAGTATCGGAAGGATAAATGCTGTCTCCGGGGCAACTGTTTGCCGCAAGTGTAAAGCCTGCACGAGGAAGCGGGTGTACCACTACTGTTCTTTCGGTGGAATCCTTACAACCGGTGCCCGCCTGCAAAACCAGTTTGATTGTGATCACCGAGTCGGTGGTGGCGCTGTTGTTTACAAAGTTGAAAACCGGATTAGCACCAATATGGTACAGCGAATCATTGACAAACCACCGCCTGCCAGCTCCGGCCGAAGAAGAATCGGCAACGGTAACCATCAGTGGTGAGCAGCCATTTTGCGGAAGCGGTGTAAAATTCGCCACCGGGTTGCTGATGGTGTAAAAAAGCTGAATGGACGTGTCCGACTTACAGCCGTAGGGACTGGTGGCGGTAAGGCGCAGGTACACCGAATCGTTGGGCTGGGAAAGCAGGTAGCTCGCATGGCTTGCTCCACTGTCCTGGGCCACAATAATTCCATTCATATCAATTACTTCCCAGTAATAGCTGTCATTGGCAAAGGCCAGTACCGTGGCATTCACCACCGTGGAGTCAATTACAAAGGGAGCACAGTTGGCAGTGTTGGTGGCGGTAATTTGCGCCTGCGGATCGGGATGTATCACAATGGTATCTACCACAGTATCCGTACAGCCAAATGCATTGCTGGCGATAAGGGTCACCACATAAGCACTGTCACTCACCCCGCTGTTGGTATAGGTTACCGTGGGAACTGAGTCGGTGGAAGTTTGTCCATTGCCAAAATCCCAGAAGAAGGTCATGTCTGCGCGGTTCATCCCGGTTTGGTTGGGACTGGATGTATTGCTGAAGGTTACGGTAAAAGGACCGCACGAATCAGGCTGTAAGGGTGTGAAGCCAGCTGTAGGTTTGGGATAGATCGTAAAGGGTGTGGAGCTGGTATCGCTACAACCTCTTGAATCGGTTACCACCAGGGTTATTGTGTAAACTACAGAGTCGCTGGTTGTTACCGGAAACTCCAGGGTGGGGGTATGGTGTATCGCCCCCTGGATGCCTATGGCCGGGCTCACTGACCATTGATATGAAAGGTTGTTTCCTGTAGAGGCGTCAAAAGGATTAAGTATAACGGGACCACAGGCAGGAGCCGGCATAGTGAAGGCAGCCGTAGGCCTTGAGAAAATCGTTAGGCTGCGTGTAGTGGAATCAATACAGCCATCTGCATTTACAATCAGGGTGATAAGATACGTGCTGTCGGTTCCGCTCTGGTTATCGGGAAAGCTGAAGGTTGGCGCAAACAGACTGCTGTCTGAAATTACCACACCTGCAGAAGATGCTTTCCAGCGATAGGTTGAACCCGCATTTGCCTGGCTCAGGTTATTAACGTTTAAAAGAGCTGGTGCGCAGGCATTGGCGTCAATGGTAAAGGAAGCAAAAGGTGTTGCTTTAATAAGAATAGTCTGTTCCAGTGAGTCGGTACACCCGCTTCCGGCACTGATCAGCAATTTCAGGGTAACGGTACTGTCACTTGTAAAGCTGGTATTGGTAAGGTTGAAAACCGGAGATACCAGTGTGGAAAAAAGACTGTCATTGAGGTACCAGTAATGTTGTGCGGCACCTGTCGAATTATTTATCACAGAAATAGTGGTGGGAGAGCAAATGGTATCGGGAACGTCAAAAGCAGCAGTGGGATTGGCAATGGTATAAAGCAGCTGAGTGGCGGAATCTTCGAGGCAGCCGTAGATACTTTCCACGCGCAATTTTACGATCACCGAATCGCCATCATTTGGTATGGTAAACGCCAGTTGATCAGGACCAGTGGCCTGGTAAAGAAGGTTTCCCTGAAGATCGGTCACTTCCCAGAAGTGAAGATAAGTAGCATTAACAGGGCTCGAGATAATGGTGGAATCCACAGCAAAGGGGGCACAGCCGGCCATTTGTGTGAGATCAATAATAGCCTGGGGGTCGGGATGTACAGTAATGGTGTCGTAAGCGGTGTCTTTACAACCCATGGCGCTGGTTACTATCAGTTGTACCAGGTAAGTGGTGTCTGCTACACCCGTGTTGGTAAAAACCACGGTTGGGAAGGAGTCGGTGGAAGTAGTACCATTTCCAAAATCCCACTCAAAACTCAGGTCGCTCAGGGTACTTCCCGGAAGGTTGGCATTGGAAATATTGGTGAAAGTAACCTCCAATGGACCGCAGCTATCCGAAACAGAAGGAGTAAAGGCGGCAGTAGGTCTGGGATAAACCGTGTACAGCCTGCTGATGGTATCAATACAGCCATAGGCGTTGGTCACCTGCAGGCTGATGGTATAGGTTATAGAATCGAAATTACTGACTGGAAAATCAAACACCGGTGAGTTGCTGCCGGCATTGGTAATATTCGCTGCGGGTACTACCGACCACTGATAGCTGAGGCTGCTGCCGCTGGAGTTATCAACAGGAGAAATGGAGGCTGGTGAACACTGTGCTGCCGGTAGGATGAAATCGGCAACGGGGCGGGTGCGGATTGTTATATCCCTGGAAGTGGTATCACTACATCCATTGGCATCAGTAATGATCAGGCTAATGGTATACAACGAGTCAAAGCCACTTTGGTTATCGCTGAATGCAAAGCTGGGTGCAGCTATTGAATCATTGGATATCCATACCCCCTGCCCGGTGCTCGTCCACTGGTAGCGCATTGAAGCAGGGTAATGATTGGTGCCTGTAACTACCGCAGTGTCATCAGGGCACACCTCTGTCGGAACGCTGAAGGTAGCCAGGGGAACCGGATGAACGACCACGGTTTCAAAGGTGGAGTCACGACAGCCGCTACCGGCTTCTATCACCAGTTTTATGGTTATAGTTGAATCGGTGGTCCCGGTATTCGTAAGGGTAAAGACCGGGTTGGCAGCCGTTGATGAGGCCACGCCATTTATATACCATTGATGGGTTACCCCGGCAGTTGAGGTATCCAGGGCAGTAACTGTCAAAGGAGAACAACCTTCGGAAGGCAGCAGTGAAAACCCTGCCTTTGGCGTGTTCACTACATTGATCTCAAGGCTGTCAACATAATGGCAGCCATCATAATGGGTGTAGTTATAATAGAGCGTATGAATTCCTATGCCGGCTGAAATGGGATCAAAATTATTTCCGCTTACACCCGGCCCACTCCAGGTGCCTCCATTGTGTGATTGGCTGTTGAGCACATGAATGGTGCTGTAATAACAAAGGGCAAGGTCGGGTCCGGCATCCAGGGTTATCACCGGGAATACATGGAGCTGCATGGAATCTGTTACCTCACATCCCAGCGCATCGGTTACGGTTACAAAATAAGCTACTGTCGAATCCCTTGGAAGGCAGAGGGGCTTGGCGACATTATCGGCCGATAACCCGGCAGAGGGTGTCCATTGGTAGGTATAGGGCGGAGTACCGCCAGAGACACTGGCCAAAAGAGAGGTGGTGTCCGTATAACAGATCTCACGGTTGGGGCCGAGATCCACCGAAAATGGTGGCGCCACATCAATATTGAACAATAAGGTATCAGTACAACCGAGCGAGTCGGTTACCACGGCCCATACAGTGGCATTGTTTTGTACGGAAGGCAGAAAAATGGAATCCCCGGTATTGAACGATCCGCTCATTACCACGCCCCATTCGTAATAGTATGGTGCCAATCCTCCGGTAGCAGAAAGGCGGGTGGAAAAATCGCTGCTATGGCAGATCAGTGTATCAGCGACAGGCACAAAAGCGGGATTGTCATAAAATGAAACCTGCACGGTATCGCTGTCGGTGCCGCAGTGATTGGTAACGGTGTGTACCACGTTGTAGATGCCAAAGGAGGTAAAGTCAATCAACGGAAATTCTGAAAGGGAATCGGTCCCTCCCATATAGCTCCAGCCGGTATCGGGAGAGATCTGCCAATGTGTGCTTATGGTGGCAAGGCTGTCATACTTCTGGGGCACAAATGGTGGCTGACTGAAATTTATGCTACGCAACCCGCAGAATGCCTGATCAGCCCCCAGGAAGACCGTGGGTTCATTCTGCACCTTTATGACCCGGGAGGCCAATGTTGTATCGCAATTATTATAGCTTTCCACGGTGAGCGTATAATAGCCGCTCCTGTAGAAATAGGCGCTGACGATGGAATCCGTTGTGCCGGTAAGGAATTGATAGCCATTGTTTGGGGTGATCGACCATTGCAAAGTAGTGGTATCGCAAAAGGTGATAAGGTCGCTGAGGTAATGGGCGGTGACGGTATCAGGGGCACACAGGGAATCCTTGTCGAGGCCAAAATCGGGATTGGGTATGGAATCCACACACACGATATGAGTGACGGTGTCAATTTCGCAACCGGCCTGGTTTCCCACATACTGGTTTACGGTATAGTAGCCGGTCCGGGTAAAAGTTACAGATACGTCACTGGTGCCGGGCAGCCAGTTCATGGGGTTATTGCTGCCCATAAGATTGCCGGTAAAACCGGAATTTACCACATAATGCGAGGGTGTGATTTCCCACACCAGGGTAACGCCCGTGTCACACCCGGTAAGGGCATTCTGGCTTCCCCATGACTGATCCTGTATGAGCACGGGATTGCCGATACAAACTAGCGGATCTACCTCAAAGGCAGCCGTTGGCGGATCAGAGATCAGGATTGGCTCTACCGTAGCTACCGAGTTTGGTGCACAGGGGGTGGAAGCGGTAATACTTACCTGAAAGGCATTGTTGAAGTTGGCGGTATTATACCCGCAGGAGGGCTCATAAAAAATATGGATAATGCTGTCGGGAGGAGGGTGATTGAAGACCATGGGAGGTGAGCCATCATTTACCTGTATGGTATAAATGGTACCGGGTGGGTTGGCGCCGGTGTTGGTAATGGGAAAAGCAAAGGCCACCCCTCCGCTGTCGCGCGGAAGACATTGCACGTTGTTTCCTTTAATGCTAAGACCCACACTGGGGTTGGAGCCGTAAAAAATCCGGACCGAGGCGGTATCGGTGCAGCCATTGGCGCTGGTGAGAACCAGGTTTACCAGGTAAAATCCAATACTGCCATAGCTGTGGCTGAGAAATGGGGCAGGGAATGTGGTGCCGGTTTGTACCGGGCTCCCATCCCCGAAGTCAATGCTGTAAGAGGTATAGGTAGCGCTCGATGAGGTGGTGTAAAAGTTGAACACCGGGCTTGCGGGGAGGCAGCGCGAATAGGCAGGCTCTCCGTTAAACATAATAGGTGCCCCCTGAGCCATAAGATTGGCATTGGGAGCAGTGCTCACGGTAACCTGTTGCATTGCCGAGTCGTGGCAACTCCCCATCACATAGTGATACCAGATGTCGTGAGTGCCAACGCCCGCTGTGGCCGGATCAAAATAGCCGGAATCTACCCCGGGGCCCACATAGTAACCACCACCGGGAAAACTTCCGCTCAGGGCTACGGGTGCATCAGAAAGGCAAAAAGCAGTATCAGGGGGATTAAAGGAGGCGGGAAAATCCACGCCCAGGTTTACATAAATTATTCGCTCCTCTATAAGCACCCCCAGGGCCGAAGTTTCACGTATGATAATACGCGTGACGCCCAGGCTGGAATAGGTTCGGCTGTGCGGCCCGGGGCCAAATGCCGTATCAGCGGCATGTCCCTCAAACCTGAAGCCGATAACACCACCGCTGCCTGCTGTGGCCGTAATACTAAAAGTATCATTGCCATTGTTGCAGAGTGCAATGGTATCCTGTACGGAGCCAGGAGTGGTGTTGATGGTGATCTGGGCCGAAGCAGGTAGCACGGCCACAATAAAAATTAAAAACCAAAACCCAGCCCGTACATAACTTCCCATTATGTAGGCTAGTCTCTTCATGTGCTTATAGGTTACTTAAAAGCCATTGCAGATGACTATCCTACGCGAACAGGAATTAACTTATGGCGCGAATGGCCAAAGTAAAGAGACGACAGAATTTGGGTAAATAGGGAGGGAGTAGAGTAGTGTTTCATGACTTGACGTTTGTTATCCAAAAGTAAGCAGAAACCGATGTTAATTCCTAATTTTCTGAGAGTTATGTGTCGATGAGCGCGACTGATCACAGGTGAATTTTAATAGGTCAATTTGAGATTAGCGACAGAATATAAGAGATAGCACTATCATTTTTTCGGCATCAATTTGACCAAAAAATTTTCGATGACTGACAAAATCCTCAGAAAATCCCAAAGGAGCCAAAAATGAAAACCCCGCCATATAAATATTTGATTTATAAATAAGTGGGCGGGGGTAAACAGGGAATTTCCCTAAAAGCCTTAACACACGGTAGGAAATGGAAAAGCCGAAAATTTGGCGCGAAAGAGAACCTTACTTTATCAAAGTGATCGTTCCACGCTTGGTTAGGGTTTGGGTTTCCCTGAACAGGGGATACTCGTATTCCATGGTGTAGGTGAATACGCCCTGGTGGTCTACATTCAAACCATCCCAGTGTACCTCGGTGGAATTCGATTCAAATACCTTTTGGCCCCAGCGGTCAAAAATGCTTATCCTAAAGGAGATCAGATCCTCACAGGCAGTTTCCGCGAAAACCTCAAACACGTCATTTACACCATTCCCGTCAGGGGTAAAGGCATTGGGAACATACACCTTACATTCATCACAGTTCGCAGGTTCCACCACAATGGTATCCACGTAACTGCATCCGGGGTCAGAAATGGTGGCCGTGTAAATTCCGGGCTCGGTAATGAGGTAGTGCCTGGAGACTTCCTCAAATACCCCATCAGACCACCTCACGGATACATCTGCGCGGGTAATGGAGAGGTCAATGCGCTGCTCTGTACAAATGATGGTATCCTCAGGCAATTGGGGAAGATCATTGGGAACAACCTCCACCTGGTCGATAAGATAGTAGGAGAGCTGCGGGTTGGAAGCTCCCGACAGGGGAAGTACACTCGTTTCAAAATCGGTTTTGAAGTTGCCGATGGTGATAAAACGTTCGCCACCACGGGCCTTTACAATGCCGCAAATGGCCGTCCAGTAGTTTTCGGTAACCACTACGTTCCTTGCCACCACCTGTGGTTCAATATTATAAACGCGTTCATCAGGTACAGAGTCGAGTTCTTCTTCGGTAAGCACCATTCCCAGTTGGTTGATGCCATAGCTAACCGCCACATTGTTGTCATTCACCGGTTTTACATAAAAGGTTACCCGGTAAAATTTTCCTTCTTCCAGGGGTTCCTTGAGTTCACCGTGAAGATATTCGCGTACATAGGCCGATCCGGTATCGCCATACACGGTAATACCTGCATAGCCGTTGCCATCAAAGGGCTGGTCTGTTACATTGAGATTGGGGTTTCCCGGGCCACCGCACACTTCATGAAAATAATCAGGGGTGCCGAAATAGTTGGTCCATGGCTCAGCCATATCTTCGAAATCAGTAAAAAAAATAGGGCAGGGGCCGGTATTTTCAATACTGGGGTTCTTCACCAGGTTTTGAGCAGAGGCCAGGGTACAAACCAGGCTAAGTATTCCAAATGCGAGTCTCTTCATGGGTATTCTATCTAAGCTGCAAGATGAAAATCTTGGGGAATATCCGAAATATTAAATGAGCGAACAAGCTGCGAAAATAAGCTAAACACTTTGTAACGTTATATTTGCCCGAAAATAATACAAATGGCCGAATCAAAATATTTTGCACACCCCACCGCGGTTGTTGATGAAGGCTGCCAAATAGGCGATAACACAAAGATCTGGCATTTCAGCCACATCATGAGCGATTGCACCATTGGCGAAGGCTGCAATATCGGCCAAAATGTGGTGGTGAGCCCCAAAGTGGTGCTCGGCAAAAATGTAAAGGTGCAGAACAATGTATCCATTTATACAGGAGTAACCTGTGATGACGATGTTTTTTTAGGACCTTCCATGGTTTTTACCAATGTGATAAATCCCCGCAGCGCTATAAACAGGCGCGGTGACTATTTGAAAACCCATGTGGGTAAAGGGGCCACCATTGGCGCCAATGCAACAATAATATGTGGGCACAACATCGGGAAGTATGCATTTATAGGGGCCGGTGCGGTTATTACCAAAGAAGTAAAGCCGTATGCCCTGCTTGTAGGAAATCCTGCCCGGCAAATAGGCTGGATGAGTGAGTACGGCCACCGACTGCAGTTTGATGACAACGGCCTTGCCCAATGTGCTGAAAGTGGTGCGTACTATGAGTTGAAAAACAATCTGGTGAATAAAAAATAAGATGACCCCAACAACAGACAAGATCAGATTTGCAGTGGTAGGCTGCGGCCACATCGGAAAGCGGCATGCGGAAATGATTGTGCTGAATGCAGATGCAGAATTAGTGGCCCTGTGCGACACGAGAGAGGAAAGAACCGTGGGAATTGAAAAATACCAGGTGCCTTTTTACCAGTCATTAGAGGATATGCTCGCTCAACAACAGGATATTGATGTGCTGTGTATAGCCACTCCCAATGGACATCATGCCGCCCAGGCTGTAAAGGCATTGGATAAAGGTATTCATGTGGTGGTGGAAAAGCCGATTGCCCTCACCAAGGCTGATGCCGAAAAGGTGATCTATACCGCGCTTCACCGCAGCCGCCATGTGTTTGCGGTGATGCAAAACCGTTATTCTCCCCCGTCCGCATGGCTAAAGCGAATGGTTGAGGAAGGTAAACTCGGGCGGATCAATATGGTGCAGATCAACTGTTACTGGAACCGCGATGACCGCTATTACGTAGCCGATACCTGGCACGGAAAGAAAGAACTGGATGGTGGTACACTCTTCACCCAGTTCAGCCATTTTATAGATATTATGTACTGGTTGTTTGGCGACATCTCCGATATCCGCAGCCGCCTTGTTGATTTCAATCATCAGGAGCTCACCGACTTCGAGGATAGCGGCATCATCAGCTTCCGGTTTGTGAATGGCGGTATGGGGGTGATCAATTTTTCCACCTCATGCTGGGATAAGAATTTTGAGAGCAGCGTAACCGTGCTGGGCGAATATGGCACCATCAAAGTGGGCGGGCAATATATGAATGAAGTGGAATACTGCCATGTGAAAGACTATCAGATGGAGGAGTTACCGCCCTCTAACCCACCAAACGATTATGGTCAATACAAGGGAAGTGCCGCCAATCACAGCTTTATAATTCAGAATGTGGTGGACGTGCTGAAAGGCCGCGACACCATAACCACCAACGCTTTGGAAGGGTTGAAGGTGGTGGATATTATCGAGAGGATCTATAAAAACGATAAAAGTCTAGAGATTTAATAGACTTTTATTACTTTAGCGGCCAAGTCAGAAACTCAAATGATACCAGAAGGCCTGCAAATCCCTTTCGTGATCAGTGTGATAGTGCTGCTGATCGTTACCCTGGTGACGGATAAAATAAAGACCTCACTGGTTTTTTTATTTGCCGTAGTTCTCCTTTTGATAGGGGGCAGCATTGGTTTCAATGATTTCATCAGCGGCATAAGCAATCCCTCCATCCTTACCATCTTTACCCTTATAGTACTTACTGCCGGTGTAAACGATTACGTAAATATGGGTAGTTTTTTCGATCACCTTTTCGGAAAGGGAGGCAGCCAGCGCGGTTTTATCCTCCGGATGGGTTTATCCGTTTCGGCAGTGTCATCGGTAATGAACAATACTCCGGTAGTAGCGATGATGATGCCCTACGTTTATCAGTGGGGCAAAAAGTTCAACATCAATCCCTCAAGGCTTCTGCTACCTCTTTCCTATAGCGCTATTGTTGGTGGGGTGATCACTCTTATCGGTACTTCCACTAATCTGGTCCTCAATGGTTTGATTACCGACAGTGACCTTACCCCCCTTGGTTTTACTGATTTTGTCCTTCCGGGAATCCTGGTTACTCTTGCCTGTATATTTTTTATGTATCTGCTGGGGCCCTATCTGATGCGCGACAAGCCAGATATTTTAACGAGCCTGGAGGAACATGCCCGCGAATACCTGGTGGAAACAAGGATACACAATGGTTCAGGTTTGGTGGGCCAGTCTGTGGAGCAGGCAGGATTGCGAAATCTTCAGCAGGTTTATCTCACAGAAATAATACGTCACAAAACCCGCATTGCCCCGGTAAAACCGGGAGAAATACTGGAGGAAGGTGATCTTTTACTCTTTGCAGGTGATACAGGCCCCACACTCCAGCTCATTGAAAAGTTCAAGGGATTGGAGCTTTCCGAAAAATCGTTCTTTAACATAAAGGATAAAGCCGAGATCATTGAGGCTATTGTGCAGCAAAACAGTGAGCTCGATCGAAAAACTGCCAAGGAAGTAGGTTTTCGTGAAAAGTTTGATGCCGCCATTATAGGCATTCATCGCAGGGGCGAAAAGCTCATGGGGAAAATAGGGGCCATGCCCTTAAAAACCGGTGACCTGTTGCTGCTCACAGCAGGATCCGAATTTCGCGACCGCAACAACCGGAGCAATGACTTGCTCATAGTAAACACCATACAGCCGAGGGAGGATATGCCCCGTTCGCGTGTTGTTCTCTTTACGCTGGCGGCCGCGCTGGGTATTGGTCTTATTGCCTTTGGTGTGCTGAGTTTGCTCTACGGCCTCCTGGTCATCCTATTTGCGCAGCTGTTACTCAATATGACCAATGTTGAAAAGATAAAACAAAACATAAGCTTCGACCTGCTGATCATCCTGGTGTCGTCATTGGCAATCGGGCAGGCCCTTATTGACTCGGGGGCGGCAGGCTATATTACCGATACATTTTTTCAGAATGCCAACAACTGGAGTCCTTTGGGAACTTTGGCCGGTGTTTTCGCGGTCACTTTTCTCCTCACGTCCTTCATTACCAATGTGGCAGCCGTCACCATTATTTTTCCTATTGTATTTAGCCTGGCGGTGAGTACCAACATTGCCCATGAGGCTCTTTTCCTTACCGCAGCCTTTGGCGCGTCATGCTGTTTTGCCACTCCCTTTGCCTACCAAACAAATCTTATGGTAATGGAAGCGGGTAATTATAGCTTCAGGGATTTTGCACGACTGGGTATTCCGCTGAGTTTAATTTATGGTTTGGTTTTTCTCACCTTTGCCGCCTTAAAATTTGATCTGGTATGAGTGAAAAGCTTCATATTGTGCCACATACCCACACCATTGATGTGGCCGATCGCAGGAAACAACGCGGCCACAACTCCTTTGTGATCTGGTTTATCGGGTTGAGCGGCTCAGGGAAATCCACCCTCGCCAACCTCCTGGAGCAGCAGCTCTACAGTAAAGGCTATGGCACCTATATTTTGGATGGAGACAATATTCGGTCAGGACTAAATAAGGACCTCGATTTTACAGAAGACTCCCGCAGGGAAAATATAAGACGCATAGGAGAAGTGGCCCGCCTCATGGTAGATGCCGGGCTGATAACGATTACCGCCTTTATTTCACCTCTTAAAAAGGAAAGGGAAATGATAAGGCAACTGGTGGGGGCGGAGAATTACGTGGAGGTATTTGTGGATTGCCCGCTGGAGGAATGCGAAAAACGCGATGTAAAAGGATTGTATGCCAGGGCACGTAAAGGCGAGATCTCCAATTTCACCGGAATAAACTCCCCTTTCGAAAAACCCGAAAACCCTGCCTTAACAGTACGAACAGCCGAAGTATCAGTGGAAGAAGGCGTGAGACAGATAATGAAGGTTGTGGAGGGGAGGATAGGGAGTAGTGGGGAGTAAGGAGTAAGGAGTAAGGAGTAGGGAGTAAGGAGTAAGGAGTTTGGAAGTGTCTCAATACTAACTACTCAATACTCACTACTATCGGTGTCAGGCGGAGTGTTTCTTTGGA
>CAZNMG010000023.1:0-4926 GCA_964574075.1 uncultured Owenweeksia sp. | reverse complement strand
GGATTTTATAGATCAATTTAAAAGTGAGAAAGACCTAAGAAAAGGTCGGGAAGCTGAAATGAACAATAAGTATAACAGCTTTAACTTCTTCTTCAAGGATGATGGGGGAGTAGTGTTTGTGGCGGAGGAGCAGTACATGATACAGTACCAAAACAGCAACGGGGGCGTAACCGGTGAATCCTATTTTTATAAAGATCTCGTGAGTTACAACTTTTCCCCTGAAGGTGAGATGATCTGGGCAAACCGCATTCCGAAAAATCAGCAATTTTACTGGAGAAGCCTTTACCTGGGCTTTAATTACGGATCATACGGGATGAGCTGGTTTACGGTTCCCTACTATGTGAGAGGGCATTTTTCTTATGTAGCAGGCTTATCTGACGATTCCTTTTATGTAATCTATAACGATGACAAGAAGAACGTTGGGGTGAAAAATGAGCATGAAAAGCTGCATTATATGAAAAATGTAAAGAAATCTGTTCCTATGGTTTATGAAATTGATCTGGAAACAGGCAATAAGACCAAGCGTATGGACCTCGCCTTCAACAATGGTGGTACCCGTCTTAAGCCGAGCGTAAGCTTTCAAAAATCTCAAACGGATCCGCTCTACATCTTCGGGATGCATAAAAAGAGTTTCCGTTACGGTAAAATTGATTTCACCGAAATGGGGGGAAGGAGCGCAAAACGCTAAACCAAGCCCCTGAAAGTTTTTAAAAAGACTGTACCTATGGAGGCAAACCTCTTTGGGACAGTCTTTTTTTTATTTAGCTGCGCTTGTACTTGATTAGCTTTGCCTGCACTACCTTTTCTTCGGAAGTGGAGGTTGTAGAGTGAACGCCCCAACCCTCTTCATGAGTATTGGTACTGGTGGCGCTCACTTTTTTATCCATATACTCAAACAGGATAGCATCTGCACCCTGGAGTGCGGCTTTGGCCATCATTTTCTGCTGTAGTTTGCCGGTATTGACCAGTTCCGGTGCCTCAGCGGTCATCATTCCCATTACCTCGTAAGGTTCAGTAATGTCATCGCGGTCAAAGTACATAGCCACTGTACCGGTGGGCTCATAGTTTTTTCCTAAATAGTCAACCGAGATACAAGCTGTGAATATGGCGAGAACAGCGCCAAGGATTATTGATCTAATCATCTTTTTATGGTTTTAGTTTAACTGGTGACAACTAAAACCACGATCGCACGTACCTCTATCGAAAGATTTTAAGAAAATGTTACTTATTCCTGAAAAAGGTGTTGAGAAGTTTGCCCACAGCAGCCTGAGGTGTCAGTTGTTGTGTTCTTACAAGCTGCTCCAATTGATCTATTTGCCCTTTCATAGCGGGAGCTTCATAAATACGGTTAAGTAAACTGTGGTGCAGATGTTCCCTGAACCAGTTTAGTGCCTGCTCCTTACGGGTCGCTTCGAAGTAACCACTGGTTTTTTGTTGATTTTCGAATTCCTGTACGGTTTGCCAGACATCCGTTATTCCCTCCTGTTGCACCGCTGAACACATGGCCACCTTTGGGGTCCATTCATTTTCATTTGGAGGAAAGAGGTGTAGCGCCCGCTTATATTCACCTACGGCACGTTTTGTAGCAGCCTTATTTTCTCCATCTGCTTTGTTGATCAATAGCAGATCGGCCATTTCCATAATGCCCCGTTTTATTCCCTGCAGCTCATCACCGGCCCCGGCCAGCATTAACAAAATAAAGAAATCAACCATGGATTTTACCGTGGTCTCTGATTGCCCAACTCCTACAGTTTCGATGATAATTACGTCAAAACCGGCCGCTTCACAAAGCAACACCGATTCCCGTGTTCTACCAGCCACACCACCCAAGGAGCCGGTTGTAGGGCTTGGGCGGATGAAAGCCTTTTCGTTTTGCGAAAGGTGCGTCATACGGGTTTTGTCACCCAGTATGCTGCCGCGACTTTTTGTGCTGCTGGGGTCTATCGCCAGCACCGCTACTTTTTTTCCCACCGAAGTAAGATATCCGCCAAAAGCCTCAATGAAAGTGCTTTTTCCAACTCCAGGCACACCGGTGATTCCAATACGAATTGAATTCCCGGATAGGGGCAGCGCCTTCTCTATCAATTCTTCTGCAATAGTGCGGTGAGTGGGAAGTTTGCTCTCAACTAAAGTGAGCGTCTGGCTCAATGCGCCTCTATCCCCACTTATGAGGTTCGCAAACAACTCATCAGGGGAAAGCTGTTTTGAAGTTTCTCTTTTTTTAAAATCGGGATTGATCGGATCCAATGGAAAGTGGCTTTATTACTTGCCAAAAAGTTGGTCCATTCCTGGCATATTGAGCATGCCGGAGGCAGCGGCCTGCATCTCCCTCTCGTTCATTTCTGAAGCTTTTTTGATGGCTTTGTTAAGGGCTAACACCAGGTGGTCGCTAAGCTCTTCGGGGTCTTCCTTCAGGCTGTCATCAATCTGGATGTCTTTGATTTCCCGGTTTCCCGAGATGGTCACCTTCACTTTGCCTCCAACTGATTCTTCCGAAAGGTAAACCGTGTCCAATCTCTTTTTGGTTTCTTCTGCTTTTTGCTGGGCTTCCTGCAGTTTGCCCATCATGTCTCCAAACATCGGTTTATTTTATAATTAGGGCTTAAAATTAACCATCTTATCAGCAATAAGTAAAGCCACAAGTGATAATTAGGGTTTCAACTCGAAGTAAGTCCTTCTATATCGAATCCTAAACCCTCGAAATTTTCTGAAACTTATACAGGCTGGCAGAAAGCGTAACGGTGCCTTATCTTTTTATTTCGGCTTACCGGAAATATCAGAAGAATGGCAATTATCCGCTTCAGATCTTGTGGCGGCTATGCGCAGCATGGAACTTCCTCCTTCCTTTCCTTTTACATAGAATTGATCGGCCTTCAGGCTGTCATTTCTAAAACTTACAAGCGTGTAATCGAATAAAGTTCCCATTGGTATAGAATCGGAGAACCTCCCACTTTTATCAACCTGTATGTGGTTTTTGAAAATCTGGGAAACTCCCGCGCTGTCTGTATAATAGATGGTGTAATGGGATTGATTCTCCTTCACCTTGAAAGTTGTGGCAAACTCGTAATCCCAGTTTATTGGTTCCTGCCAGTCAGTTGAGGAAATAGTATGATGAGGGCCATGGCTTTTAAAATAGAGGTGGCCATCATACTTACCTTCAAAATCCTGGGTGTTGGTTAATTCCGGTTTTAAAGGTTCCTGCTCATTATATTGCTGGCACGAGGTGCAGAATAGGCAAAAAAGGATCAATGGGAATATTAATTTTTTCATAATGCCTGGATTAGGAGTATTAAAATTAGCGATAATCCCATTAACGCCCTAACAAAGAGGCTCTTATTTCAACAAAAAATTAACCCCAGGGGAGACCTGCTATTTTTTCACAGCTACAAAGGATTCAGAACTGCTGCAAGGGATTCCGCATTTATGAAAATGCTCATAAATCAAACTGTCGTTTCGAAAGGAAACCGAAGATCTCATATAGGAGGAACCGGAACCACCCGTAAGGAGCCATGAATTTCCTGAATCCAGCTGCACATCAAATTCAGAAATAAAATCCGGTGGATTAATTGGTTGGAGCAGATATTTTGAAGATCCGGTTTTGGTCACCTTTAGTTCTGAGCTGTAGGTGGTATCATTGCTCCACATATAATAAGTTCCATTACCATTAGGCTTTGGGTAGCTTATTGAATAATTGTACACACCTGTATACGTTCCGGAGATAAAATCCGGGGGAGCGATCTCCTCAGGACTTTCTTTGTCACATGCGCACAACGCCAAAATGACTGCACAGAAGGATACATTTTTCATAGCTCCCCTTTTCTGAAGTGACGCAAGATGCAGTTCAAAGGTGGGGTTTGGTCAGCTAAGCCTTTGGTTAATCATAATCTCCAAAATCCTGGCAGCTGCGTTCGCTATCACAGTACCCGGTCCAAATACTCCCACTACCCCGGCATCAAATAAAAACTGGTAGTCGTTTTGAGGAATAACCCCCCCGGCAATTACGAGAATATCCTCCCGGCCTTGCTTCCTTAGTTCCCCAATAACCTGTGGCACCAACGTTTTATGACCCGCAGCAAGTGAAGAAATCCCCAAGATATGCACGTCATTTTCTATGGCCTGCCGGGCAGCTTCACCCGGAGTTTGGAAAAGGGGCCCTATGTCCACGTCAAATCCAAGGTCGGCAAAAGAAGTGGCCACTACTTTTGCCCCGCGATCATGGCCGTCCTGACCCATTTTTGCTATCATTATCCTTGGTCTCCTTCCTTCCAGTTCTTCAAAGCGGTCGGCAAGTTTACGGGCGGTTTCAAACTTCTGATCTTTCTTCATTTCATGAGAATATATCCCTGATATCGAACGAATAGTGGCAGTATAGCGGCCAAATGCATTTTCCATAGCCATGCTTATTTCACCAAGGCTTGCCCGGTGTTTCGCTGCTTCTACTGCCAGGGTTAAAAGATTTCCTTTTCCGGAACGGGCGGCTTCTTCCAGTGCATTAAGGCTGGCCTGCACTTTCTGCCGATCCCTGGAGGCCTTCATTTTTTCCAGGCGCTCAATTTGCTGCCTGCGCACCTCGGCATTGTCAACTTCCCGCAGTTCAATGGGCTCATCTTTTTCATTTTGGTAGGCGTTTACACCAATGATCCACTCTTTGCCCGAATCAATACGGGCCTGTTTTTTGGCCGCAGCCTCCTCAATTCTCATCTTAGGCAAACCGGTTTCTATGGCTTTTGCCATTCCGCCCAATTCCTCCACTTCCTCTATCAACGCCCACGCTTTTTTCGCAATCTGATCGGTCAGGAATTCTACGTAATAAGAGCCTCCCCACGGATCGACCGTTTTGGTTACTCCCATTTCTTCCTGAATAATAAGCTGTGTATTACGGGCAATTCTTGCCGAGAAATCGGTTGGCAGTGCTATGGCCTCGTC
>CAZNMG010000022.1:0-2689 GCA_964574075.1 uncultured Owenweeksia sp. | reverse complement strand
CCTTTGGCCTGTGATTTATAGCCCGGTAATCGAAGTGCCATTGGTCGGGCAGCACCTCCCACACTACCTCTATCGGATCACCATCAGGATCAAAGGCGGTAAGGCAGGCCGCAAGGTTCTGGTCCTGCCTGAAGATCAGCGTATCTTCCCTTTCCAGCCCTTCCAGCAACAAGCTTTTTACACGCGGGGCGCGGTTTTCGGGTAACCCCCCCGACCAGCTGTAGCGAATCGACTCCACCATCTGTGTTTCCTCTCCACTTTCGGAAAAGAGGCCAAACCATGTGTGGGTATGCTCTTGCTTCTGTCCCCAGTAAAAAATGCAGGAACCCAGGAAATTGGGATCATTATGCGGGATGTGCTGCTCATAAAACCACGTATAGGTGCTGGCCTTTTCACTACTATTTTCCTCAAGAGGTGTGTACCAAAGTGTCTCCTTCGATTCCCACGGCCCTTCGATAGCCCACTCCGCCAAAAAATAGGGTTTATTGAAAAACCACCTCCAGAGATGGGCTTCCTCCGCCAGCCCGCGCAGCTTACCAAAGGTGTTAATGGCAATAATATCGAGCTGTGGAACAAATAACTTAAAGTATAGGAGCCGCTTTTTTTGAAAATTGGTGATGGTGGTTGTCACCGGATGATCCGGGTCTTCCTTATGGATCATGTCCACAAGGTCTGCAAAAGCCAGCCAAACCTCCATAGGATCATAAAATTCAGAAAGCTTTACCTCATAGGAGATCTCATTGCCCAGGCACCACATCAGCA
Organism: uncultured Owenweeksia sp.; assembly: GCA_964574075.1. GTDB lineage: Bacteria > Bacteroidota > Bacteroidia > Flavobacteriales > Schleiferiaceae > Owenweeksia. Next base: position 1,927 of record CAZNMG010000022.1, on the reverse strand, counting down.
GGGCGGGATGATTCTTATGCCTGCGCACGGTATGCCGGATAGCTTCATACTGATGGGCCACCTTAAAACTGTCCGTGTAGTCCATCTCGGTATCGCCCATCATCCAGATACCTACAATCACAGCGATATCATGAGCATGGGCACTGTCGAGCCGGGCCTGTAGATTGAGCGTATCGTATATGCGAATGGTATTTCCGCCAGCCGCCTTCAAACGGTCGAGGTATTGCTCACCGGCAGCACCCTTTATCACAAAAGGTTTACCGTTGCGATAGAGCGTATGTCCATCCCCACTTTTTCTCACTTCCACCTTTCGGGGTTGGTGGCTTTCTACAGGATACGAATAGCCACTCAGGGTCAAAATGATCAAGGCTAAGAGCAGATCAAAACCCAAATGAAAAATAGTAGGAAAATTCTTAATTTTTAGAGTAGAGCGTTTCAAACTCGGGCTAATATTAATTTTCCTTACGAGTTCAATATTAGCACTTTAGAATCAAATACCGCAATGTTTCCTGACGACCTGACGATATTTTTTAATGTAGTAAACCTCTTAGCCCCTTTTTATGAAAAATTTGGTAGAAGCTAATTATCACATCTGCTATGAATAACGAAAAAAGGGGATTATTTTTTGGATACCCTTTTCAGGTCCAATAAATTAAGAGCATTTCCTCCAATTCCTTGCACATTTTTGGGGTAAAAACGCAAAACCTGATCATAATAAAGGGGAATAACGGGCGCCTCAGCCATCAATAGGCTATCCATTTTTTGGTAAAGGCCAATTCTTACACTGTCGTTTGTTTCTGACGCAGCTTTTTCATACCACTCATCAAATTGCCTGTTGCTGAAGTGCGTATAATTTGGACCATTAGGCGACCAGTTAGGAGTGTAGAACAGTGAAAGGTAATTTTCGGCATCGGGATAATCGCCAATCCAACTGCCCCGGAAAAAAGGAACTTTGGAAGTGGCCATAGCCTGGCGCAATGTAGAAGGCGGTGTTACCTCCACCTCAAGGGGTATACCTAATGTTGCCAACTCACCCTGCATATATTCACAAAGATCGAGGTAGGAGGCATTGGTCTGAAGAGTGATCTGCGGCAATCCCCTCCCCATGGGGTAACCCGCTTCCGCCAACAGCTCTAATGCCTTTTGCTTGTTATATTGATACCCCGGCACCTCTTCAGGATCATAAGCCTGCAGACCTTTGGGTATCATGCCCGCAAGTGCGGGCGTGCCAATGTTGTTGCGGAGGTATTTCATCATCTTCACCCGGTCAAAGCCATAGTTTAGCGCCTGCCTCACCCTGCGATCAAGTAGTGGAGAGCCTTGCGGTCCGTATTGGGAAGAGTCAACCAGTATGCCCAGGTACTCCGTATTGAGATAAGGCTGGCGATACAGTTCATAACGGTCACGGTAACGCTCCTGCAACTCTCCGCTAAAGGTGAGCAACTCATCCTTATAGGAAGCATCAATACCGGAAATCAGGTCGTTGTTACCTTTTATAAATTCGAGAAAGGCCGCCTGCTTATCGGGTACAAAGGTGATGGCAACAGCTTCGAGATAGGGTAATTTATGCCCCTGTTCATCCACTTCAAAATAATCGGGGTTTTTGCGCAGTACCAGCTTTTCGTTTTCCACCCATAGTTTAAAATGAAAAGGGCCTGTGCCCACGGGATGCTCACGAAATTCATTGCCATAAAACTCAACAGCCTCCTGAGGCACCACGGAAGCATACTGCATGGAAAGCAGGCCTAAAAAAGGCGCAAAGGGATGTTTGAGATCAATGACCAGGGTAAAATCATCCGGGGCCGAAAAGCTTGCCACATTTTGAAAGATCCAGCTACCCGGAGCAGCCAACGATGAGGATTGAAGCCTTTTAAAGCTATATACAAAATCCTCAGCCGTTACGGTTCGCTGTTTATCTTCTGTAAAG
>CAZNMG010000021.1:0-2757 GCA_964574075.1 uncultured Owenweeksia sp. | reverse complement strand
CTGCACGCGCTGCCTCGATGCTTGCCCGACCGGCGCCTTTGTCGGACCTCAGCAACTCGACGCCCGGCGCTGCATCAGTTACTGGACCATCGAGCACAAGGGGATGATCCCAAACAAGGCCGCCGAGCAGTTGCACGGCTGGGTCTTCGGCTGTGACATTTGCCAGGAGGTTTGTCCGTGGAACCGCTTTTCGACCCCCGCCACTGAAGAGGCCTTTTCACCCCACCCGGATATGCCGGGAATGGACAGGAAAGATTGGATGGAGATAACGGAAGAGGTATTTCAGAAGATCTTCAGGAAGTCTGCGGTAAAAAGAACAAAGTATGAAGGACTGAAAAGGAACCTCCGGTTTCTGGATCAGGATCCGGAGAAATCGTGAACGATGGCAAAACTAAGCACCACATTGCGCCAGCCATTGCCCAGCACACGCTGGTAAATGGAGGAGTTTTCGCTTGGAAGTACGTTGGGCGGGCTTATAGGGGTAACCGAGTTGTTGGAGCGGAAGTTTATCGCCCAGCTTTCGCTGAAGTGCCAGGTAACACCAAGGATCGCTGTCAGGCTGAAGCGATTAAAGGCACGGGAGGTCTGGGCCACCCGGCCGGCCCCTTCTTCTTTGGCATAAACATTAATGTCAAGCGCAGGACCGGCTTCAAAGGAAAAGTCATTGAGCCGGTACGCATACAGTAGTGGAATTTCCACATAATTGAGACGGTACTTTATAAAATTGCTGCTGTCGCTGATGGGTTCGCGGGATCCTTTTTGAATAAAGGCCAGCTCCATTTGCAGCCGCGAGTTTTCTGAAATATCAAGATCTGTAAAAAAACCCACGTTTACGCCCGGCAGGTCATAGCCACCCATATTGTCGCCATCTATCTGGCTGGCGGTAAGGCCACCAAAATAGCCGCCACCAAAATTCTGCGCCACCCCGGCCGAAACCAGTGACAAGACCAACGCCAGGCTGAGAAGTATTCTTTTAATGATGCCCTCCTGCATGATGGGCTTGTAAAACTTCATAGGTATTGCGGTTGTAAACAAAAACCACGGCCGAGCAATGGTCAGGGTTCCATTTTGCATCACGTGCCAGGCTGTAGTTGCGGGTTATGATCTGCTCATCATTCATGGAATTGGGCGCAATCTGATCTCCAAAGCCACCACCTTCAAAGCTCGCGCGCAACATATGCATATGCACATAGTCATCCTTAATGCTACCATTGGGAAGAGTTTGGGGAGATACAATGCTGTCTTCTATTAAAAATGTGCTCAGGTAAAGATCTGCGTCCGCAATGTTTTCCAGCGCCCTTACATTTACCCTAAGCGAAAATTCATCAGTGACATCATCATATTCAAAATCACTGGTGATTTCCAGTAGAGCAGTATCCTTTAGCGCCTCTACCATGGCATCATCCCAGTCACCAATGAGCTTACTGTGCTCATCATCCGGATAGCCCTTACGGTCAAACATACCGGAGGGTACGCCAATAGGGCTGAAGAACTGGTACAGTTCCGTTCCGGAGGGGACACGGTAATCAATAGGGTGTTCGGCATCGGGTACGGCAAAATTGCTCTCGTGGATGGAAAGTACCACCACGCGCCCCGGAAAGCTCGCGAGGTAATCCTGAGCCTTTTCGGCAGCCTTTGGACAGTTATTACAGTCAGCACCCGTAAATTCTTCAAGCAGTACCACTTTGTTGGTACTATCGGGCAGTTTAATAAACCCGAGCTCATTCTGCAGGGGTTGGTCTATCTTGTCGCAGGCCAGAGCCGTCATCACCACTGCAAGTAATAGTATTATTTTTTTCATAGCTCCTAAAAATTACTGGTTATGCCGAGAGTAAAACCATTGGAAGCGGGTACCACCCGGCAGATTCCTCCAACGCAGAAAATACCTTCTTGTTGCCGTCCGTACCCCATCTGAACCTTGGTTGTACCAAAGGTATAGCCAAAATTGGCACTCACGTAATGTATCTGCATATCAGGATCGGGATTGCCATAATTATACGCATCCTGAAGGGCAAAAAACCAATGGGGTGCGATGGAATATTCGAGCAATACCAGCGCCCAGTCGCCACGGTCCTCTTCGGTGAGCAGGATCTGCCACTCCGAGCGCAGCGATTGCCGCGATTTGATCTTCCACATAAGCTCCAGTACTGCAGCATTTACATTGAAGATTTCAGGCTTTTTATCGGCCTGTTCCAGGCTGAGGTCGGTAACACCTTTTCGCTGAGCACTGTTGTTGAACACAAAGTTGTAATAGGTAAAGGTGGCCTTCCAATCGCGGCTCACTTTCTTCTTGAGTTCAATATGAAAATCCTGGAAATAGCGGTAGGGACCAAGTCCAAAAAAGCTGGAGGAGTAACCTTCGGCACCCGATTCTGTGTAATCTACAATGCTGGTGTCAACGGGGCTGTAAACGGGGCGGAGGCGGTAATCCTTGTCAAGGCTGTGGCTCATGGCGTAGCTACCTGTAACCAGCAACCCATATTTCCCGCCAAGGAGGCTGCCTCTTTTAAAGTTGTAAAACACTTCCGCCTGAAATCCCTGCTCACCTACGGCAATTGTATTGAAGGAGTAGAGGGCCGGCAGCGAATAGGTGTGTAATGTGGTAAGGGATGGCAGGTAATTGATTAGGAGTTGCTGGGGCTCTGTTACCCGCTCGGAGCGGAATGAAAAATTGTCGTACCGCTTCACACCGAGGGTTAAGCCGAGGTTGTTTTTGGCATAGGAGCCGGTAACGTACAATGCCTCTCCATCCTTATA
>CAZNMG010000020.1:0-3967 GCA_964574075.1 uncultured Owenweeksia sp. | reverse complement strand
ATAGCGGGTATAAATATGCTTTTCCTGATCTCAAAGTCGCCCTGAGGAACCTGCTGAAACAGAAAAAGCCCCTCACCTGAAGGCGAAGGGCTTCGTCAATTGTTAACTAAAATTTACTTAGGATGCACTCACATGCTTGGTAAGACTGCGCTTTAGGTTAGCGGCCTTATTGCTGTGAATAATGTTCTTTTTAGCGAGTTTGTCGATCATTGACACTATCTCGGGAAGCTTTTTCTGCGCCTCCTCCTTGTTTTCATTTGCACGCAGGTCGCGAATAGCATTACGGGTGGTTTTATGCTGATAGCGGTTGCGGTCACGCTTTTTAGCGTCAGATCGTACTCTCTTCAGTGCACTTTTGTGATTTGCCATAATTCTTTCTTTTCAAAAAAGTTGCAGCCCATAGGGGAATCGAACCCCTCTTTCCAGAATGAAAATCTGGCGTCCTAGCCGATAGACGAATGGGCCAAGTCTGCTACCCGTGTTTTAAGGGAGTGCAAATGTAAATCATTAATTAACTTGTACAAATACTTTTTCCCAAAAAAATTTATTGGCTTTCCATCCGGCCGTAGTAGCCCAACTCCACCTTTTTTGCCGTCTTTAAATGAAGCTCCTGGCTGGTGGCTAAAATCTGTCTCACGCTTACAAGCATCACCTCACGGTAATCCGGTACCGTAAGATCAAACTCCAAACCCTGGATCACAGCCGTGTCCACTATCTTCTTCAATGCTTCGGGGCTCACCTCCTGCTGTGCCAGGTTGCTGAACAAAAATCCCAGCTGTCTTTTTCCTTCCACAAAAAAGTGCCCCTCACGATTTATAAAGACCCTGCCTAATAATATACCTACATCACTTTCTCGATTGTAACGAATGCTATCGGCTAAAAAGTTGTAAATGTTGATCATAGCGAAGTAGGCACGGCTGCGGTCTTCCTTTACGTAGCCTGATTTCCATACCAGGTGTTCAGGATCAAAAGTGAAGACATTGGTGTGCATATTAAAGAGCAGGATGTCCCCACTGAAATGCAATTCGCATTCAAAGACACTTTTATCCTTGTACTCCACCTTTACAGCATCATCCACCTCGCAGATTCGGTTATCGAGATCCAGTGCTACCTGCTGAACCGATTCCTTCAGCTGCCCGAAATAATCCTTCCCCTTTCGGAAAACCTCCTGCTTTACAGAAGATTTCTCTGTAAGCAACTGTATAATTTTGGGATTGCAAGGATCTTTCTTCATTATTCTAATAGGCTTTAGCAAATAACACCCGTCTGGCCGAAGGTTGACCGGTAAGCACACACTTCCCGCTTTCTTCACTACCATCATAAGGGATACATCGAATAGTGGCTTTGGTGAGTTCCTTTATCTTTTCCTCCGTTTCTGCGGAACCATTCCAATGGGCCGAAACGAAACCTCCCTTCTTTTCAATCACCTCTGTAAATTCATCCCAGCTGTTCACCTCGTGTGTATTTTCTTCGCGAAAAGCTTCTGCCTTTTTAAAAAGATTGATTTGGATCTCTCCGAGCCGCATCTGAACCTCGGCAATAAGATTGTCCATGGGCACCACCTCTTTAGTTAAGGTATCCCGCCTGGCCAATTCCACTGTACTGTTTTCCAGATCCCGCGGACCTATAGCTATGCGCAGGGGAACACCTTTGAGTTCATACTCATTGAATTTCCAGCCGGGTTTGTGAGTGTCGCGGTTGTCATATTTTACGGATACTCCTGCCGCTTCCAGTTTAGCTTTTATCTCAGTCACTTTTTCGGTGATCTGTTCGAGTTGATCTTCGCTCCTGTAAATGGGCACGATCACCACCTGAAAGGGAGCGAGTTTAGGAGGAAGCACCAGGCCATTATCGTCAGAGTGCGTCATAACCAGTGCACCCATTAATCTGGTAGATACGCCCCAGGAAGTAGCCCATACATATTCTTCCTTACCCTCGCGGTTGGCAAACTTCACATCAAAGGCCTTTGCAAAGTTCTGGCCCAGGAAATGACTGGTGCCAGCCTGCAGCGCCTTTCCATCCTGCATCAGGGATTCTATGCAGTAGGTTTCCAGCGCTCCCGCAAATCGCTCATTGGGAGTTTTCACTCCTTTAATTACCGGCATCGCCATAAAGTCCTCGGCAAAGTCTGCATAGATATCCAGCATTTGCTCTGCCTCGGCAACAGCTTCCTCACGGGTTGCATGAGCGGTATGCCCTTCCTGCCAAAGAAACTCGGCCGTGCGCAAAAAGAGCCGGGTACGCATTTCCCATCGCACCACATTGGCCCATTGGTTTATCAGCAAGGGAAGGTCACGATAGGATTGGATCCAGTTTTTGTAGGTGTCCCAGATGATTGTTTCAGAAGTGGGCCGTACAATAAGTTCTTCTTCCAGCTTTGCGGATTCATCCACTACTATTCCGCTGCCATCTTCTGCATTCTTCAGGCGGTAATGGGTTACCACAGCACACTCCTTGGCAAAACCTTCTACGTGGGAGGCTTCCTTTGAGAAATAGGATTTTGGTATAAAGAGCGGAAAATAGGCATTGAGATGACCGGTAGCCTTAAATTTACGGTCGAGTTCAGCCTGCATCTTCTCCCAGATGGCATACCCATAAGGCTTGATCACCATCGAACCCCGGACCCCTGAATTCTCGGCAAGGTCGGCCTTCACCACAAGTTCGTTATACCATTTAGAATAATCCTCGCTTCTTGACGTCAGGTTTTTTGCCATTACTTAATCAACTTGGTATAGAGTTTGTTATTTTTTAGACCGAGCAAAGCTAAAGTTTTTTAAAAGCCCTTCAATTATGTCAATTATGAAAAATCCAGTACTTCCCCTTCTAATACTTGCCGCAGTAATGGCCGGTTGTAGCGGTACTCAATCTGTAACTAACAATTACGATGACGGCATTTATTATGATCCGGCAACTTCAAACGAGGGTTTTGCTCTTGATGACATCAAGGAACCTGAGACAGTAACTACAAATCCTGATGCAACTGATGGGGTGGATTACTATGATCCTACTGATAATTCAGCTGCAAACTATGACAACGCCACCACCTCAGGGGCCACCACAATCGTTAACAACTATTACAACAGCCCTACATTTCGCAGCCCGGGTGTAAACACCGGCTTTTACTGGAACAGCTGGGGTGGCTGGGGCATTAGCATGGGTTACGGGTATTATAACCCCTGGTTCTATGATCCTTTCTTTTACGATCCTTACTGGGGCTGGGGCTATGGTTATGGCTACAATCCATGGCACAGGGGCTACTGTAGCTGGTATCCCGGCTATGGCGCCTATAATTCCTACTGGGCAGGGTATTACAACGGTTATTATTATGGAAGCATCAACAATGGTTTTGATGCCTATAACGGTAGAAATGTGACTTACGTAAGAAATGTAAACACAGCAAACCGTTCCAATAGCTTTAACTCCATCAACAGAAATAAGGTAGGTGATCGTAAAAGCACCACAACCCGCGATGGCCGCGTAGCCAACCGTGATGTCGCAGGCCGTAACTCGACAAGGACTACTGCAAACAAAGCCACTTCCCGCGAGTTGGCAGCTGCCACCCGTTTTAGCGACCGCAATATGGCGCGCACCACCCTCAGGGAAAGAGCCACCGTTGCTGACCGCACTTTCACCGCCTCTTCAGACAGGGCCGGAACAACGGATCGTGCAACTGCGAGGGAAACTGTTCGTTCACGAGGCTACAACTCAGACAGCTATGATTACGTGAAGGAACGCACTTCCACCAGGGAAGCTGCAGAGAGGACGCCTGTTACCTCTGACAGGGTGGACCGCCAGCGCAATGCCACCCAAAGGGATAACACCATCCGGAGCAGAACGCAGGGTTATTCAAGAGAGGATTATACCCGCTCAAGGAATCCGAATGCCGGTTCTACACAACAAGGCCGTGATGCCGGTCGCAGCAACCAAAGGCAAGAGGATATATATGTACCCTCTGAAAACAGGTCGC
>CAZNMG010000019.1:0-5740 GCA_964574075.1 uncultured Owenweeksia sp. | reverse complement strand
CCTAATATAAAAATAGCTTCTTAATAATTTCCCTCAGTATGAAATTTGCCCCCAGCTTAAAGGAGAAAGGTTACCGTGAAAAATCACGAAAACGAGTAAATCGGCCGCTTCCATGAGGATTTTACTGCTTTTATGATTCGCGATACTCCATCATAAACTCTTCTGCCTTTTCCACCATTTTTTTGCTTCCACAAAAGAAGGGGACCCTTTGATGCAATTCCTCAGGCTGAAGATCCATTATTCGGGTGTAGCCATCCGTTGCTTTGCCTCCGGCCTGCTCTACCAAAAAGGCCATAGGATTGCACTCGTAGAGTAAGCGGAGTTTCCCTTTAGGAGCAGTGGATCCTGTGGGATAAATATATATACCGCCCTTGAGAAGGTTGCGGTGAAAATCCGCTACCAATGAGCCTATATAACGGGAAGTCAGTGGGCGTTTATCTTTTTCATCATACTCCTGGCACCATTTGATATACTGCTTTACGCCATCAGGAAAATGTACATAATTCCCCTCGTTTATGGAGTAGATCTTACCGTTTTCCGGAATACGCATACCGGGATGGGAAAGGAAAAATGAGCCTATGCCCGGGTCATAGGTAAAACCATTTACACCTCTGCCGGTGGTGAAAACCAGCATGGTTGAGGTACCATACACAAGGTAACCGGCCGCCACCTGCTTATTGCCAGGTTGTAGAAAATCATCCAGCGTTGCCGGTGTCCCCGGTTTGCTTATCCTTCTGTAAATACTGAAAATGGTTCCCACCGAAACATTGACATCAATGTTTGATGAACCATCCAGCGGATCGATAAGCACCACATATTTGGCATCCTGATGAATTTCTTCATTGAAGGAAATGAAATCTTCCATTTCCTCTGAGCCTATACCGCAAATCTCTCCGCGGTTTCGCAGGGTACTGATGAAAAGATCATTGGCCATCACATCCAGCTTCATCTGGTCCTCACCCTGCACATTCTCCTGACCTGCCGCTCCAAGTATATTGGCCAGTCCCGCTTTGTTGATCTCCTGGTTAACCATTTTACCCGCCAGCCTGATGGAGCTCAAAAGAGCTGAAAGTTCGCCTTTGGCGTAGGGAAAGTCTTTTTGGTTTTCGATGATAAACTCACCGAGGGTGGTATGTCGTTGCATGGGGTGCAGAAGTTTTAAGGGTGGCAAATGTAGAGCTTAGGATAAAAAAAAGCCCTCATCTGATCGACAAATGAAGGCTTTATGCTTATAAGCAGGAATATAAATTACAACTCGGATTGGAAATCCTTCTGGTATTCATCAAAGGATTGTTCTCTGTATTTATCCTGGCCAAAATATTTAATCATCTTTTCAAATGACTGTGCATTCTGATAGCCCGGAACTGCCTGGATAAGCTTGAGATCCTCATCCATGTAAACGATGTTGGGGTATGACATCTTTCCGTTCAGCAGGGCGGCCGCCAATTCATGATATCCACGCCTTCCCTGAGCTACAAATTTGAATGTATGATCCTGAAAGCGGATGCTGTCTTTTTGCTCAGCGTTGAACTTCACCGCGTAGAAATTAGCGTTTACGTACTCCGCAATTTTTGGATTGGAAAAGGTCGTTTGATCCATTTTTTTGCACCAGCCACACCAGTTGGTGTACACATCAATGATCACTTTTCGGGGCTCCTCCCTGGCGGCAGCTTCCGCCTCTTCAATGGTCATCCAGTTGATCTGGGCATCCTGGGCTATTCCGTTTGCGGAAAACAGGCAGGCAAGGGCGATAATTAGTTTCTTCATTTTACTTTTTAAAAGCGTGAATCTTTCAAAGGTTGTTCCAAAGATAACAAGTTAAAGCAATGGAATATTGCAAATTAGCAGATGCTCGCAATACTTCCTAAGTAAACCTCCCTCCCTTATCCAAAGTCCTGTATCCGGCCTTTGTTTAATGCATATTAACCTGTGATTCCTCCTCATCTTCGCTCATGTCGCGCTCTGCCTCTTCGGCTCCATGCGTAAGCTTCTTGAGCTTTTTAAGGAAGATGATCACCAAAAAGCCAAAGGCCGCAGTGAAAAGTGTAATCATTATGAATGTACGGAGTTCACGCTGGTTTGATGCTTCAAAGAGCACAACCTCTCCTTCATAGTTTTCAAGGCTTACATCCACCTGTCCGGTACCGTTTTCCTTAGCCGATTTTAGCGCATTGAGATCGGCTTCGTTTTCATAAACCACCGTTACGTGTTGAGGATTTTCTTTATTGGCCTCCGCTTCCACGAGAGCTTCCCTTAATATAGCCCTGTTCTGGTCATCGAGTTTCACAAATTCACCTACTGTGCCCCGATGGTCTTCAGTGGTTAATCTGATTTCGTCCCCTTCAAGGTAAGCCAGTCCTTTTATCTCAAAAGTACCGGCCTTGACTAAAGTGCTATCTGGTATAAAACCACCCTGCCCCTCAAAGTTGGTGTGGATCTCTGATTTGATGGGTTCTGTTTGTGATGCCTCACCTATGGCTCCGGCCACTTTGTTGCCCAGACCCGTTGCGGCAAAATACACTCCCATCATTATGGAAACATAACGTGCAGGGGCCAGCTTCGTAATAAATGAAAGTGCCACAGGCGAAGCGGAAAGTTCGCCCAGTGTATGTAGCAGGTAAGCAAGAATGATCCAGATAAGGGCCGCTTCACCCGTGCTCAAAACTTCCAGCGAAGCTTTAGCCATAAAGAGAAATCCAATACCCATTACAATGGTACCAATCGCCATTTTAAATAGTGAGGAAGCCTCGCTACCCTTCTTTTTTCGCCAGGCCCAATATGCAGCTACAATAGTTCCAAAAATGATAATAAAAATAGCATTGACAGATTGGAAGATCGAAGCGGGGATTTCAAATCCCATAACCACCCGGTTCACTTTTTGCTGGGTGTATATATTCATGAGCCCGCCTGCCTGCTCAAATGCTCCCCAGAACACAATCACGATAATAAAGGAGAGGAGCAGTACTACGTATCGGTCTTTTTCTATTTGGGTGAGTTCATTATAGATCACCATCATAAGACCAACCACCAATCCAAGGAACATGGATAGAAGTCCATAGCCAATTACGCCCGTAGCGATCAGGTAAACCCCGAAGGCTTCAATAAGCAGGAAAACGATGAGTGGTACCCTTTCGCGAAACAATTTGTGAAAAAGACGGCCAAGGCCTTCATCTGAGTTGGCTTTCTCTTCAGCTGTTGGAGCATCACCCACACCTACAAGATACTTTTGACCCGCCATAAACACAATCTGCCCCAGGAGCATGCCAATACCTGCCATACCAAATCCGTAGTGCCAGCCAATGGTCTGTCCTACATAACCCACAGCTATTGAAGCTGCAGCGGCACCGATATTAATACCGATATAAAAAATGGTGAAACCTTTATCCCTGCGGATGTCGCCTTCGCGATATAGCCCGCCCACCATGGTGGAGATATTTGGCTTCAACCCGCCTACGCCAAGTACGATAAGAGTAAGACCTGTATAAAAGGCCCACATCTCCTCAACAGCTAATATGCCGTGTCCCAGACATAAAACCAGGCCACCAAATAGCACACTTTTTTTCTGCCCGATAAACTTATCCGCGAGTATACCGCCCGGAATGGACATCACGTACACCAGCATGGTATACCAGCCATACAAGGCGAGTGCATCCCCTTCATTCCATCCCAACCCTGGATTGAGCCCTGTGGCAGAAGTGGTAATGTACAGTACCAAAATGGCACGCATACCATAGTAGGAGAATCGCTCCCACATTTCTGTAAAAAACAAAATGAAGAGCCCCATGGGATGCCCCATGAATTCCTTTCTTCTTATCACCGGTGATGCTGCGTTTGCCATAGTGTGTAGATTATTCCTTTGCGATTAGATTTGTTAAGCAGGCGGGGAAAATATTAAAAATCCGCCATTAAAGGTTTTCTGTGATGAAATTGGTCATTTTGCGGTAAAGGTGGTAGCGGGTATTGCCACCGCTTATAGCATGGTTCTTATCGGGGTAGATAAAGAGATCAAACTCCTTGTCTGCCGCCACTAGGGCATCCACCATGCGCATTGTGTTTTGCACATGTACATTATCATCCCCGCTTCCGTGTATCAGAAGATAATCCCCGCGCATCTTTTCCACATGGTTGATAGGCGAGTTTTCATCATACCCCGTGGAATTTTCCTGGGGAGTACGCATATAGCGCTCAGTGTAAATGGAGTCGTAAAAACGCCAGTTGGTTACAGGGGCCACGGCAATAGCCATTTTAAAAACGCCAGCACCTTTGGTGAGGGCAAGGCTGCTCATATAGCCCCCATAGCTCCAACCCCAAATGCCAATACGATCGCTATCAACGTAGGATTGCTCCTGAAGATATTTCGCTGCAGCAATCTGGTCCTCTGTTTCATATTTCCCCAGTTCCTGATAGGTAAGGGTTCTGAAATCGCGGCCCCGGGCACCGGTACCTCGGTTATCAACCGAAGCTATGATATAGCCTTTGCTGGCCAGTGTCTGGTAATAAAAGTGATTGAAAGCATCATACTTGTTCATTACGGTTTGTGATCCCGGTCCCCCATATACAAACATCAGTACGGGATATTTCCTGGTAGGATCAAAGTTGGGGGGCTTCATCATCCAGCCGTTCAGGGTGGTGCCTTCTTCTGTGGTAAACTGGAAAAATTCCTGGTGGGCAAGATCGTATTGTGCCAGCTTCCCTTTCAGCTCTTCATTGTCCTGTATCACACGTATCTGTGTACCGTCACTCTGGTGTAAGGTTTGGAGGCTGGGAATATCCTTGGAGGAATAGGTATTGATGTAATATTTAAATCCATCGCTGAATTCTGCACTGTTCCATCCGCTCAGTTTCGAGAGCTTCTTCTTGTTTTTGCCGTTGATGCCAATGCTGTACACCGATCTTTCAAGCGGTGATTCTTCTGCAGCCTGGTAATACAAAGTCTTCGATTTTTCATCAATGCCGTAGAAATCGGTCACCTCCCATTTTCCCTTGGTGACCTGGCGTTGCACCATGCCCTCTTCACCAATATGGTAGAGGTGGTTGTAGCCATCTTTTTCGCTGGTCCAGATGAAGCTTCCATCGTCAAGGAAGTGGAGATTGTCGTGGATTTCGAGATAAGCTTCCGCCTCCTCCTGGTAAAGTTTTTCCACTTCGGCATCCTTGGCCTCCACTTCCCAAAGTACAAGCTTATTCTGGTGACGGTTCATACTGAATATGACGAGTTCCTCCTCATTTCCTTTCCACTTTATTCTTGGAATATATTCGTAAGGCTCTGGAATTTTAACCTCGCGGTCTTCCCGGTCGGCAATCTCAAAAATGTGGATGGCCACCTCGGAATTGGCTTCACCAGCCTTCGGATATTTAAACTCCTCCTCGCTGGGGTAGAGATCATGACCATAAACATCCATGGTGAATTTAGGAACATCTCGCTCATCAAACTGGTAATAGGCAATGTAATCACCATCTGGCGACCATTCATAACCCTGGTCAAAACTGAATTCCTCTTCGTAAACCCAATCTACGGCTCCGGCAATAAAGGCATCGTCCTCACCCCGGCCAAAGGAGATGAGCTCACGGCTATCACTGTCGAAATCCTGTATATGAAGGCGGTTATCCTTTACAAAAGCCACCTGGTTGCGGGTGGGGGAGAAGGTAGCCAGTTGTTGCTTTCCTTCCGTAGCCAGTGAATCGAGCTTGCCGGCTTCAAGATCATAGATGTAATACCGGCTTTTGGTGGAATGGCGGT
>CAZNMG010000018.1:0-3842 GCA_964574075.1 uncultured Owenweeksia sp. | reverse complement strand
GGTGAGATGATCTGATCTATCTGCACCGGGAAGTTCATCTTTATAAAATAGGCTGCACCCATATTGCGTGGTTCTTCCTGTGCCCATATCACTTTTTCGGCATTGGTATAGCTCTGCACCAGCTCCTTAATCTGATTCTCTGCCAAAGGATACAGCTGCTCCAGGCGCACAAAGGCATATTCGTCATTGAAATCCTCCTCCCGCACTTTATCAATATCATAGTACAATTTACCACTCAGGAATATGAGCTTTTTCACCTTCCCTTTATCTTCAATTCGCGGGTCATCCAAAAGTTCCCTGAAGCGCCCTTCGGCCAGTTCTTCCATGGTTGAAGTAACCTTGGCGTGGCGCAAAAGACTTTTGGGCGTCATTATTACCAGGGGTTTTCTGAAGTCGCGCTTCATCTGTCTTCTCAGTAGATGGAAAAAATTAGCTGGGGTAGTAGCATTGGCTACCTGCATATTGTACTGGGCGCACTGCTGCAAAAAACGTTCGAGGCGTGCGCTGGAATGTTCGGCCCCCTGCCCTTCATAGCCATGCGGAAGGTATAATACCAATCCGCTTTGTACTTTCCACTTATCTTCAGCTGCAGAAAGAAATTGATCCACAATGATCTGAGCACCATTAAAAAAGTCACCAAACTGCGCTTCCCAAATCACGAGGGTTTCAGGGGCTGTCATGCTGTAGCCGTAATCGAAACCTAGCACCCCATACTCCGAAAGCAGAGAGTTATAAATGGCAAAGCGACCTTCGCGGTCTTTAATATTGTTGAGAAGGATCAGCTTTTCCTCTGAATCTTCCACCGTGATCACTGCATGCCGGTGCGAAAAGGTACCTCGCTCGCTGTCTTCGCCACTTATGCGCACATCATAGCCATCGCTGATGATTGAACCGTAGGCCAGCATTTCTGCCATTCCCCAGTCCAGTGAATTTTTTTCGTCAACCATCTCCCAGCGCTGCTTCATAAGGCGTCTTACCTTATTGAAGAATTTTTTACCCTCTGGGAGGGTGGTAACGGTTTTGGCAATAGAGCGCAGCGTCTCCAGGTCAAAAGAGGTGTCAACCGATTGGTCAAAATCCTGAGGGCGGGATGCGCGGTAGCCTTTCCACTCATCCTCCATAAACTGGGTGATGTTGTTTTTTTCGATCTTCTTTGATTCGTCAAACCTCATTTCCAGCATTTCACGAAAATCCTTTTCAAGATTTTCCAGGAAATTGTCGCCAATCACGCCCTGATCCTTCAGTTTTTGGGTATAGATCTCCTTTGGGTTTTTGTGATTGGTGATGGCTTTGTAAAGAAGGGGCTGCGTAAAACGGGGTTCATCACCTTCGTTATGGCCATACTTTCGGTAGCACAGCAAGTCCACGAAGATGTCACGATGGTAGCGCTGGCGATATTCCACGGCAAACTGCATGGTGTGTATCACAGCCTCCACATCATCGCCATTTACGTGCAGTACAGGTGCCAGGATTACCTTGGCAATGTCTGTACAGTAAGTGCTGGACCGTGCATCGAGGTAGTTGGTGGTAAAGCCCACCTGGTTGTTAATTACTATATGCAGGGTTCCACCGGTGCGGTAGCCCTCCAGCCTTTCCATTTGTGCCACTTCATAAACAATTCCCTGTGCGGCAATGGCGGCATCACCATGGATGAGGATGGGCATCACACATTTTTCACTCTTATCGTAATCGGTGTTGATCTTTGCCCTCGCGATTCCTTCCACTACCGCACCCACCGCTTCAAGGTGTGAGGGGTTGGGGGAGATGTTGAGTTTTATTTTGGTACCGTCCTCGAGCTCTTTTTCTGAAGAGTAGCCAAGGTGGTATTTTACGTCACCATCAAATTCGTCCTCCTGAAACTCCTTGCCTTCAAACTCGCTGAAGATGTCGCGCTGGGTTTTTCCGAATATGTTGGAAAGAACGTTGAGGCGGCCACGGTGGGCCATTCCTACTACAAATTCGCGCACCCCGCTTTTTGCGGCTTTTTTTATACTGATATCGAGAGCGGGAATCAGGGATTCAGCACCTTCAATGGAAAAGCGCTTTTGCCCCACAAACTTGGTGTTGAGAAAGTTTTCAAAGGCTACAGCCTCATTGAGCTTGCGCAGAATCTGTTTTTTCTCATCGTCACTAAACTGTGGCTGGTTGGCATTTTTGGTAAGCTTGTCCTTTATCCACTTTATCTTTTCGGGGTCACGCATGTACATGTACTCCACCCCAATGCTTTTGCAATAGGTGAGGTGGAGGTGGTTAATGATGTTGCGTAAGGTTTCCGAACCCTCAAATCCCACTTCCTTGGCGGCCTGGAATGGCTTGCCGAGATCTTCCTCAGCTAAACCGTAGTTTTCGATATCAAGGGTGGGGGAGTATTTTCTGCGTGCACGAACAGGATTGGTTTCGGTAAAGAGGTGCCCGCGGTTGCGGTAGTCATCTATCAGCTCCAGCACCTGAAACTCCTTACGGATCTCCTCGATGATCTCTTCGCGGTTCAGGGCACTTTGCACCGCTTGCCCATTGGAACCGGGTTCATCGCTATACTCTTCGCGCGCAAAGTCATATCCCTGAAAAAACGCCCTCCAGCTCGGCTCTACAGAGTCGGGGCTTTTTAGGTATTTTTGATATAGATCGTCAACAAAGGTTGTGTGAACCCCTCCCAGGAAGGAAAATCTGTCCATGATATTTTTATCAGCAGAGTGAAATTGTGCGCAAAATTAATACTTTATTCAGACCCCCGCATATTTAAGAAGCGGCAGTCGTTCTATATTTTGAAACCATCATAGTATACCTTTGTTTTGAAACTTACGTTAGCAGATTACCATGGGAAAGTATTTGATAGTTACAGCCTTGGCTTTTTTAATTAGCACCGCTGCCAGGGCACAGGTGAAAGATCGCTTTGAGCAAAAGCAAAACAAGGACTCAACTGCTATGGAGCAAAAATCAGCCGAAGAGATCGTTGAGGGCGCCCCGCCAAAAGATGAGGAGAATATATGGGACCGCCTGGTTTTTGGAGGAAATGCCAGCGCCAGTATTGGCGATTATACCCTGCTGTATATTGCCCCGGCTGTGGGCTATAAAATCACTCCTAACCTCATTGGTGGTACAGGTTTCATATACCAATACATCAAGGTAAACAGAATCTATGATTTTTCGCGGGGCCAGTATGTGGAAATTGAGGGGCTCGATGATCAGATCTATGGACCAAAATTCTTCGTCAATTATATGCCGGTAAGTTTTCTGTATACCGGGGTTCAGTTTGAAGTGCTCAACCACAACTTTGTTTCGGTAAATAATACAGGTGACCGGTTCACCGAAAATTTATGGACTCCGGTCCTCTTTCTCGAAGCGGGTTTCAGCCAGAAGATCGGTAGGAAAGGCTATATGTTGGCAGGGCTGCGCCTCAATCTGTTACATGATGTTTACTCGCCTTATGGTACTGCAATTACACCCGTCATTGGGTTGTTTTTTTAGGATCAGAGTTCTCATTCATCAATTTCACAGGGAAGCCACTTCCTCTGTAATGTTTGAGTTCCACAATGTCTGAAGGCAGATTTATTCCGGCCTGCAGGAGATCCGTGAGAACCATTCTCATTACCTCACTACGTGCCTCAACTGTACTCCTGCCATAATCGAAGGTTTCCAGCCAGAACATAACTTCAAGATTGATGGTGCTGCTGGTGAGCTCCTTTATAATGGCTAATGGCTTATGGATCCCATCCTGAAGTACGCCCGGCACTTTAAGGGTAGCGCGGGCAGCCACTTCCAGCGCTTTTTGAATATCATCCTGGTAGTCAATCCCAATATAAAATGCCTGCCGGATAAAGCCATCACGGGTGAAATTGATT
>CAZNMG010000017.1:0-5242 GCA_964574075.1 uncultured Owenweeksia sp. | reverse complement strand
CATAAGGTCCTGAACGAAGGATTGCGGTTGGCAGAAGATGGGGAATTTAAGGATGTGGCACTGCGAAATCTTGAACTTCAGCAAAAGTTACTTGAACGGGAAGGAAACCTGGAGTCAGCCTATCACCTTTTAAAGCGGTCTTCCCGGCTAAAGGAAGAGATCTTCAATGAAAATGAACAAGAGGTGGTAGAGCAAATGACTATAGCCTTTGAGGTAAGAGATCTGGAGAAGGAAAATAAGCTCTTGTCAGAGGAAAATAAGCTGCAGAGAGCTTTGGCTGAAAAGGAAAAAGCCAACAGAAATACGCTCCTTCTTGTGTTGCTCCTGGCCTTTCTGCTGATCTTTATAGTGGTTTATGTGTATTACCAAAGCCGGAAAAAAGCAAGGTGGCAGGTCGCCAAGAGACAGGAGATACAACACCGCACCAAAAATTTTCTGCAAACACTGATCAACCTCTTTCAGTTCCAGGTAAATAACGTTAAAGACCCCGGTACAAGGGCTATTGTGCGGCAAAGCCAAAGCCGTGTGGATGCCATGCTTATGATCCACCGTTCGCTGGCCCAAAACATGGATTCCTTCAACTTCACCGAATATGCCCGGGAATTGGTGAGGCTCATTGATCTAAGTTATAAAGATCAGGTTCAAAATGTGGAAATAATTTGGGATGCTGACGAGGTTGTACTCAATGCCGATCAGGCCACACCCCTGGCCCTGATCCTCAATGAACTGGTGAGCAATGCCTTTAAATATGCTTTCCAGGAGACGGAGAACCCCCGACTTACCATTACGCTAAAAATGCAGGAAAATGATCTTCAACTTCAGGTAAAGGATAATGGGCGTGGCGCGGCACAGCCATTTAATAGAAATACTGATTCTGAAGGCTTGAAGTTGGTGAGGATATTTGCACAACAGCTCAACGGCCATTTCGATTTGAAAAATTCAAATGGAACGCTGGCCGTGGTGGTGGTAAAAATAAACCGGCAACCTATTAAAGTTGCCGGTCTGTTCTAATTACAATTCAGCGGGGTAATTGGAGAGAAGGAAAAATCGTGCGTTTATAGGCCTGACGGGGTAACTTATTGGAGCCACGGGCGAGGGAAGCGGGCGGCAACGGGGGGGCTTGTCAATAAGGAAAAGGCATATTCCCGGTCTTTCCCCAAACCTAGTCCTCTGGAAATTAGGATACTGCTTTTATTGATATACGGCTTTGGAAATTGTGACTCTATTTCCACCATAGCACAAACCTTTAAATAAAGAAGAGTAGTTCTGGTCAGAAATATTGCCAATAATTTTCAGTAGGTTTATATTTTAACTTTCAAGTATGAAGACAGCTTTTGTTGTTTGTGCCATATTATCTCACTTTTTCGCGATTTCTCAGCTGAACCTACATCAGATAAGTAACCCTGGCTTCGGTCTTATTGAGGCAGTTCATTTCCCAAGTGATGAAATCGGTGTTACGATTGAGCATAGTCGAATTCACTTCACTGTCGATGGAGGGCAAACCTGGCGACAGCGGTATATACCTGATATGATACCTGGTGCAGTGGGAGTTTCAATTCATAATAACGATACCCTTTTTGTGCTTGCAGAAGGAAAGTATCATCGTCTGCGGTACTTTCATGGCTTAAATGGTCCGCTGTATCAGCTGCATCACCGCCCTTCACAATTAGCAAATGAGCAACCATCCATAGCATTTAATGGTGCCAAGGTGGTTGTAACGGGTAATTATGTGGATCAAACAACCGGGGATCCGGGGTTTTATGAAAGTAATGACCATGGAAGCACATGGAATTTCCATTTAGGAGAAGACCGTTTGTTTTCCTCGGTAACTGTGCGGCAGGTTGATACATTTTTAGTAGGCCGGTCCTCCCCAGGGTCAGCTAGTGGAATTGGGGAATACTGGCTGCATAATATGCTGTACCGATATCCCAATATTTCCTCCTTTCATGACGTAAAACGTTTTAGCTGCTTTGGTAACACCTGCATTGGGTTTAGAGGACCTAAGGTACGGGTACAAAGCGGAACCCCCCTGTTCAATGATGCAGGAGTAACTACAATAAGTACAATGTCACATGTAGCTGATGAGAATGCCCGCATAATTATGAATGCTCCGGATGAATTCATGGCGGTTTATCAAGATCCGGTGGAAAAATTCAAATTCCATATTGCGGCATATCGGTTTAAATGGGTGGGCACTGCTTTTAGCCATGTAGAGGCGAAAGCCCCTGTACTGGATAGCATGTTTTATTCTTTTACTGACTCAACCGCCACCGCCTTGGTCCCCGGAGGGATTTGCCGATCCGATAATTACATTTATTTCACCTTGGCACCTCACATCTACCGAATGGATAAAGACGACATTTCCATAGAACCTTATAAAGCCCCGGGTAAACTATCGGTAAGTTTAGGTTATACTTCCACTGGTAATGAATTGGTGCTCTTTGGACTCAATGATGATGACTTCTATTCGTATGAAATTTACAATTTAAGTGGTCAGGAATATAAGGAAGGTACTCTTGGCGGGCAATCTACGCTCATCATAAGGGATCATGAAGCGGGGATGTACCTCCTCAAATTGACTA
This sequence comes from uncultured Owenweeksia sp., assembly GCA_964574075.1. GTDB lineage: Bacteria > Bacteroidota > Bacteroidia > Flavobacteriales > Schleiferiaceae > Owenweeksia. The sequence continues at coordinate 2,660 of CAZNMG010000017.1, read as the reverse complement.
ATAAAGGAGGCAATTCCGCTACGCTCAAGTACATTAAATCCTAAGAACATGATGCGACTTATAGCAATTCTTTCTCTCAGTAGCAGCATGCTACAGGCGCAGCTACAATTTACCGAAATATATCAACCCTCTTTTGGGGCGTTGAAAGGTTTGCACTTTTTCAATGATGAGCTAGGTGTTGTAGTGGAGGATCATTATTTGCGAATGACAACAGATGGTGGACAGACTTGGAAAAGCCGCTTTTTATATGGTATGAATGCAAGTTCCTGTGGAATATCAGTTGCAGGAGATGATACCCTATTTGTTTTAGCTGAAGCGAAAGATTTCAAGGTGAGCTATTTCCATGGCTTTAATGGAACCCCGGTGCAATTATACAATAGCCCCACATGGAACTTTGATTTTAGACCCACCGTTTGTTTTATCGATAGCACAGTTTATGTAGCGGGAGGTTTTGTAGATACCAGCCAGAGAGATCCCTCCGGAACCCGATATTTACCAGGCTTCCTCGTTAGCCATGATCATGGAAATACCTGGAAGCTTCAGGCTACCCATGATATCTCCAGCCCTTATTATTACATAATGGGCATTTATCAAAGAAGTGGAGATACAACTGCAGTTGTGAGGCGTGCAGACCCCACCATGATGGGTAATACTGATGTAACATTTTTATGGATAGATAGCATGAAGACTCAACTCAGTGCGGCAGACCCTGTTCCTGGGAGCGTTAAGGGCTGTTTTTCAGGCATTTGTCTCACCTCTAAGGATTATAATGTATACGTGCAAAAAGGAAGTGATGCATCTTCCTGGCATCTGTTGTCTGATGATTTTTGGAACTTATATTATAATGCTGAAGTTCATCTCTATGAAAAGGATGAATTCTTATTTGTTGACCCCTCCAGCATTGATGACACTGAGGTGAAGGCGTTTCGCTTTTCTTCTGATGATATCTCTGCCCATCTCATTGATACCTCAACCTATGCTGTTCCGCGGGATAAAATGTTGAATTATGGCAGAACAGAAATATGCCATACAGACAACTATGTGTATTTCCTGAGGACGCCAAGCATAATAAAGGTAAGTCGGCAAGGATTGTCCCTGCCCAGTAGACCAGAGTTTGGAGATAACCTAAAGGTATTCTATCAAAAAGATATGGGAGGAATAATAATCGTAGGCTTAGCTCCTGCTGCGCTATACCAAATGAAAATCTACAACATACACGGGGGAACTGTATTGGATCTGGGAAACAGCATCAGTAGTACCCAAAATAGTATTGATTTAGAAAACCTGCAAAAAGGCAGCTATTTTCTCGAAGTTACCCATGTCGCCACTGGTCATAGGGCCATTGAAAAAATAATGAAAACAGTAGAGTAATAATACCAGCTCCCTAAATTTCAGATTCCATTACTTTTATAACTTGCGGAGATGGAATCATTTATGATTGCCAATTCTCATAATCAGGGTGCGGGGCGAAAGGATATGATGTCGTTGTGTCCCCACTTTGTCCCCACTTTTGCAAAGTCGGAGGAGAAAAACAAAAAAAGGGGTTGAAAATCAACCCCTTACTGCTTGCGGAGAGAGAGGGATTCGAATCTTCTTTTTGATTAATCATAGATTGATTTTCAGCTTGTTAGGAATTAATAAACTCATTCAAAGATACAAAACGTCCCCACTTCGTCCCTACTTTTCTTTTTAAAACGACCCACTCATCTGAAACATCGGCAGGTACATCGCGATAAGGATTAGCGCAACCAAGAACCCTAAAAAGACAATGATAAGGGGCTCCAGGGTGTTGCCCAGGATTTTCGCACGGTGCTGTAGTTCATCTTCCATCTGCTGAGAGAGCTTGGTAAAGATCAGTCCGAGCTGATTGGTTTCTTCCCCGACCTTTATAAGTGCCACCAACCGCTGGTCGTAAATTGAAAATGCAGCCATGCTTTTGTGCAGACTGGAGCCTTGAAGAATTTTCTTACGGATCTCTACCAAAGAATGCTCGATTGGATAAAACCTTACCATTTTCTGCGAGAGCTCCATGGCTTCGGTAAGCGGCACCTTTGAGGTAACAAGCAAGCTCAGGCTCTGAATTAACCGAAGGGTGTAAGTTTTAAGGATCATCGGCCCGACAAGAGGAATCCGAATGGTTATTGCTGATCGTATTCGTTTATAATTTGGATTTTCACGGTAAAGGATGTGAAGAAGGACAATTCCCCCGATTATAAGGAGAAGCATCCATAAAAAATTTCCAAAGCTTTGTGAGAGATCAATGATCACCTGCGTAAGCCAGGGCAGTTCCCCTCCCATGCGCGTGAATACATCCTGGAACATGGGAACCATATAGGTGAGCATAAAGGTAACTGCCAGAAAAGCCGTGAGCATAATGATCATGGGATAGGTCAATGCCCCAATTAATGTCCTGCGCTGCTGTATCTTTTGAGCATAGAAATTAGCCAACCGCTTTAAAACTTCTATAAGATTCCCGGTTTCCTCTCCAATGCGGACAGAAAAATATTCGTAAGCTGTGAATTTGCCTTGGTTCTGTAGCACCTCTGAAAACCGGGCGCCCCTGGTAAGTTCATCAATGATCTTTTGCACCAGCTTTTTGTGCCGCTCCTTCCGCTGCTGGTCTGCCAAAAGATCAAGAGCAGATTTTACATTCATTCCCG
>CAZNMG010000016.1:0-5177 GCA_964574075.1 uncultured Owenweeksia sp. | reverse complement strand
CTTCTTCTTCGGCCATGAGCTGGAAATGGTATTGCGCCACCAGCGGCTTCCAGGCTTCCACCACACAGGTCATCACCAATTCGCCCGTTTTAAATTCCAGGGCTCTCTGGTATTCAATCGCATAGCCTTCATTGCGGGCGTGGTACTCCTCCTTTATAAAATAAGCCGACCCTCCGAAGTTGTTGTCTACAATGGTAAAGCGTTTCACTTCCGACTGCGTTTCCCGGAGTTTCTCTATGAACAGTCCATATTTCTGATCAGGGAGCGAAGGCTCAGGCTTGCTTACTCTTTTTAACACATCGGAATAGGCGTTGAGGAGGGCGGCAATGGCAAAAGCAACTACCACGTATCGCGCAGTTTTATGAAAGTGGAGGAGGTGTACCTTGTAAAAATGAAAAGAACCAGCCGCCAGTATCAAAGCTCCCATGGGGAAAAGTGGCGCAGCGTACCAGGTGGTTTTAGTTTCTGAAAAGGAAAGCACCAGCAGGTATGACAAAAACGTGAGCGTTGTGAGCATCATCAGCCTGCGGAGCTTTTCATCCATTTTGCGATCGGCCATTAAGGCAATCGCAATGAGCATAAAGTAACTGAAGGGCCGGAACCTGTCCTGAATGAAAAGCTTGAAGTAAAACAAAAAGCCGCCTCCGTGGCTTTCGATTTCCTCGGTATATCTACCCATCAGTTCATAGTTCCACATCCTTTCTATAAACCCGGGATACGTGATCTCAAAGTAACCAACAGTAGCTGCATAGCTTCCCAAAATAGCGAAGAGCGCCAGGTAAATGCGATAATCCTTTATTAGATCCATAAAGGCTTTCCGGTAGAGTACAAAGGCCAGCAGGCCGGGGAAGATGAGCCCTGCTAAAAGGTTTTTAGTGAGAAAGGCTGCGATCATAGCGCCTGAAAAGGCAATGAGCCAGGAAGTTCTGCGGCTTTCCAAAAAACTGTGAAAGAACAGGATGCCCAACAGCAGGTAGCAGGCAAACGGCACATCCTGATCACCGGTACGCAACATGTGGGGCATCACAAATCCGGTGCTGCTCACCAACACCGCTCCAAATGCCATTCCTATGAAGATGCCGCCCAGATGCTTTGTGGAATAATAACAGGTGTAGAATACAGTGGCCAGAAAGATAAAGGCAATGGGCAGCCTTAGCCCCAGCTCATTTATGCCGAAGATCTTCAGCCCCGCCACCTGGAAAAATGTGGTAAAGGGGAGCTTGGTATTCATATGCTCCTCCATTCCCGGAAAAGCATTGAAGTTGATCATGTATTCTCCAAACTGCAGATAGTGGAGCGCTCTTAGAGCAAATAGGGATTCATCCCAAAGATTTACCGGCAACCTGTCCAGCTGCAGGAAGACCGGGAAGTAGAGGTAAAGGCAAAAGAGGAGAAATATTCCCCACTTCTGGGTGGTGTTTAATGACATTTACTTTAGCTTTTCTTCCTGCACACCATCAGCCCGTCACGTACCGGAAAAAGGACATTTTCCACACGATCTTCCTGGTGAACTTTTTCATTGAATTCCTTTAGGGCCTGTGTGTCAATGTCCTCAGAGGTTTTTTCTTCAACCACCTTTCCGCTCCAGAGCACGTTGTCGGCAATGATGTAACCGCCCGTGCGGACATGATCAATCACTAGGTCAAAATAGCGGGAGTAATTTTCCTTGTCGGCATCAATAAAAACGAGGTCCCATTGCTCGTGGAGCGTGGGCACAATTTCAAGAGCATTGCCTATGTGCAAATGTATTCTACCCTGTAGCTCCGCCCGTTTTATATAGTCTTCCACCATAGCCTGAAGTTCCTCATTTATATCAATGGTATGCAGATGCCCGTCTTCAGTGAGGCCTTCTGCAAGGCAAATAGCAGAGTAGCCGGTGTATGTACCGATCTCCAGTATGCGTTTTGGCTTTAGCATATGACTAAATGTGGCCAATACACGTCCCTGCAGGTGTCCGCTAAGCATGCGGGGTTGCAATACCTTGGCGTGCGTTTCGCGGTTTAGCTCTGCCAGCAATGGCGATTCGGCCGCGGTATGTCCTTCTACGTATTCATCTATCTTCTGTGGTAGGAATTCCATTCGGTTGACTTTTTAATATTTGATGGATGACTGACCTTCTAAAGGCATTTCTTCGCCAGTTGGTTTATAGATCAGGGTGCTCATATGATCCTGGTTCATTATTTCATTGGCCACCTCCATTATTTCGGTTGCGGTGATGCCTGCTATCTTTTTTTCGATTTCCTCAAAAGTATCGATCCTTCCAAAAGTGAGGAGTGAGCGCCCCAATGCCAGCATCAGTGCAGCATTGTTTTCCTGGCCCATGGCTATCTGCCCAAGTATCTGCCGTTTGGCCTTAGTAAGTTGCATGCTTCCCATCGGCTTTTCGCGGAGTTTTTTCATCTCCTTACTGATCAGCTTCAGGGTTTTACCAATGGTATCGGGATCCGTACCGGCATAAATTCCGAAAACACCTGTATCGGAATAGGGGCTGTAAAATGATTCTATGTTGTAGGTAAAACCGTATCTCTCCCGAATGTTGAGGTTGAGGCGCGAGTTCATACCAGGCCCGCCAAGGATGTTGTTGAGCAGGTGAAGCGTACGGCTGCTTTTATGATCAGCCGCATAGGCGCGGTTGCCAATTACGGCATGAGTCTGGAAGTTTGATTTTTCCTTTTCCCTCTTTACTGCTTGGTAGGCATCAGGCTGCGATCTTTGGAGTGGCTGCGCCTGCGCCAGGTTGTGGTCTGTCGCCTTTTCCAGTATCTTTTTAAGACGGGCCCCGGTGATGTTTCCCACCGAACTGAAAACCATTCGGTCAGCACTGTATTCGCGTTGCATAAAGTTCAGCACATTCTTCCGGCTGAAGCTCTTTACACGCTCAGGTGTTCCCAGTATGTTGGTGCCTAGGGGATGATTAGGGAAAAGGATTTCTTCAAATTCATCAAAAATAAGATCAGAAGGCGAGTCCTTATAGCTGTTGATCTCATCAATTATCACCTCTTTTTCCTTTGCCAGTTCCTTTTCGGGAAAGGTGGAGTTTGAAGCAATATCAAAAATGAGATCTATGGCCCGGCTATAATCGGCTTTGAGAAAGGAGCTGTAAATAACGGTGTTTTCCTTATCGGTGTAGGCATTGAGCTCACCACCGGCATCTTCCATACGGCTCAGGATGTGATAGGCTTTCCTCTTTGTGGTTCCTTTAAAGAGTACATGTTCTATGAAATGGGCCAGGCCTTCCTCATTTTCCTTTTCATCACGTGAGCCGGCCTGTATTATAAGCCCGCAATGGGCTACGGGGCGGTCTGTTTGGCGGTGTACCACACGGATGCCGTTGCTCAGTTCAAAAATTTCAAACTCCATTACAAAATATTGGCGGCAAAAGTAAAGGCTGCCCCACAGATGAGACAGCCTTTTTTCAAAAAATGTTGATTTTCAGCCTACTTCTTTACAAAGCGCATTTCTTTTGTGTCATTGCCGCTCTTTACAATCAGGATATAATTCCCTTTTGTCAGTGTACTCACATCAAAACTCTGATCGGAGCTTTCGGATCCAGCATCCAATTGTTTGACCAGTTTTCCACTGAGATCCACGATACGCAGATCGCTGATTTCAGTATAATCATGGACTTTTAGCACCAGTTCATCTCCAACAGGATTGGGGAAAATTTCAACTTCTATCAGTTGCAGCTCTTTTACAGCCGACACATTCTGAGCGAAAATTCGCCCTTTCATGCCGTCAGGAACCACATGTGCCTGGCATACATAATAGTACACCTGGGCATTGGTAACCACAAATGAACCGTTTCCACTTTGGAAATTGAATCCTCCGCCCTGGGGCGTAGTTCCATTGGCATTCCAGGTATTTAAGCTGGTTTGTACGGTGGGGTGCATAGCACCTACATTAAAAACTACGGTATCTCCCACATTCACCAATAAGCTATCCGGGCTGAAGGCGTTTCCTGCAGCGGAAATGGTGTGAGTGGTTTGCCCGTAGGCGAGGGTAAAGGCTAAAGCCAGAATGAGGGTGGGTATTATTTTTTTCATAGGAACATATTTTAACCCAAAGCTAGATATATCCAATTGACCCTCACAAGCATTAATGGCCGAAACCGTAAAAAAGTTACTTCAACCAGTTATCCAGCCAGCTGAAAAACTGATCATGCCATATCAGTCCATTCTGAGGGTTCAGGATCCAGTGACCTTCCTCAGGGAAATAAAGAAATTTGGCCGGCACGCCCTGTAGTTTTGCAGCCTGAAATGCAGCCATTCCCTGTGCTTCCGGCACGCGGAAATCCTTACCTCCATGAATTACCAGAATTGGCGTGTCCCACTTGTGAACGTACTCCTTTGGATCAAATTTTTTGTAAGCTTCCTTTAGTTCAGGTTTCCAATACGGTCCCCCCAGATCCTGGTTGGCAAAAAACAATTCCTCGGTAGTGAGGTACCAGTTTTCAAGATCAAACAAACCACAGTGCGAAATAAAGGCGCTGAACCGTTTATCGTGATTACCGGCAAGCCAGTAAACAGAGTAGCCTCCATAGCTGGCACCAATGCACCCAAGGTTTTCAGTATCAACAAAAGGTTCCTTACTGATTTCATCAATAGCTGAGAGGTAGTCTTCCATCGCCTGGCCACCCCAGTCACCGCTAATCTGTTGGTTCCAATCCTTACCGAAGCCGGGCAATCCGCGCCTGTTGGGTGCCACAACTATATAATCATTCGCGGCCATCAGCTGAAAATTCCAGCGGAAGCTATAAAACTGCGACACCTGCGATTGGGGTCCTCCCTGGCAGTAAAGCAGGGTTGGGTACTTCCGGGAAGGATCAAAATCCGGAGGATAGATCACCCAGGTGAGCATTTCCTTGCCGTCAGAAGTTTTCACCATGCGCTTCTCCACCTTGCCCATTTTAAGATTGTTGTAAATCTCATCATTGACATGGGTGAGTTGAGTGGCTTCTCCATTTTTTACCTGCACCTTATATACTTCACTGGCGTGGTTCATATCCTGCCGGTCCACCAGCAGTGTATTTTTATCAGCTACCTCAAAGTGGTTATAGTTATACTGCCCGGCTACCACGGGTGTGATTTTCACCTTGCCACCAGATGTAATGGTTCCCGGTAGTTCTATTTTAAAGATCTGGTTGGTGCCGGCCAGGGGAACTCCCGCAAACAGGGTTT
>CAZNMG010000015.1:0-4741 GCA_964574075.1 uncultured Owenweeksia sp. | reverse complement strand
CAGATCCTCCACATAATTTTTGAATCTCTTGTCCGTCTCTGCTAAGTTGTTTACCGTGCGGCAGGCATGTAATACCGTGGCGTGGTCTTTATTACCACACTGGGCACCTATGCTTGCCAGCGATGCCTTGGTGAGCTGTTTGGAAAAATACATCGCCAACTGTCTTGCCTGGACAATTTCCCTTTTGCGAGTCGGAGATTTCAAGAGGTCAATAGGCATGTCAAAATAGTCGCATATCACCTTTTGAATGTAATCTATTGAAATTTCTCGGGTTGTATTTTTTACAAACTTGTCTATCATCTGTTTAGCCAGCTCCACCGTTATTCTTTTTTTGTTCAGTGAAGATTGAGCGAGTAATGATATTAAAGCACCTTCCAGTTCCCTTACATTGGAATTAATACTATAAGCCAGGTATTCAATCACGTCATGCGGCATTTCCACGCCATCGTTGTAAAGCTTTTGATTGAGGATTGCGATTCGTGTTTCCAGGTCGGGGACCTGAAGATCTGCACTTAATCCCCATTTAAATCTCGACAATAACCGCTGCTCTACTCCTTGTAGGTCAACTGGCGCGCGGTCAGAGGTTAAAATAACCTGCTTTCCGTGCTGGTGTAGGTGGTTGAAGATCTCGAAGAAAACGTCCTGCGTTTTCTCCTTTCCGGCAAAGGAATGCACATCGTCCATGATGAGTACATCGATCATCTGGTAGAAGTGCACAAAATCGTTCTTGGTATTGTTGCGGATGGCATCAATAAACTGCTGGGTAAACTTTTCAGCCGATACATACAGTACAGTTTTTTCGGGATACCGATCCTTGATTTCAATACCAATTGAGTGGGCCAGGTGGGTTTTTCCCAAACCATTTCCTCCATAAATCAACAACGGATTAAATGAGGTTCCTCCCGGCTTATTGCTCACTGCAAAGCCTGCCGAACGGGCAAGGCGGTTGCAATCTCCCTCTACAAAATTGTCAAAAGTGTAATGGGGGTTCAGCTGTGATTCCACATGCACCTTACGCAGGCCCGGTATGATAAAGGGATTTTTAACTCCCTTTTCACTAATATCCATTGGCATACTTACCTTTGGATTTTTAATGGGGCCGCGGTTGCTACTGGGGATCTTTACAGTGTAGGGATTGGAATTGCCATAAGTGTTTTCCATTACTATGGAATACACCAGTTTGGCATCCGCACCCATTTCGCGGGTAATGGCGCTTTTGAGGAGCTTGATGTAATTTTCCTCAAGCCATTCGTAAAAAAACTTACTGGGAACCTGAATACTTAATACATTGTCTTTAAGCTTAAGAGGCGTGATGGGAAGAAACCACGTTTTAAAACTTTGCGAAGGAATGTTGTCCTTGATGTAGTCAAGGCAATTCCCCCAAACTGTTTTTGCAGTTAGTTCCATCAACAATGCTTACGGTTTTAAACAATTAGTAAAATGTGCACCCAATGGATGTGGAGGGTGCAACCAACACCGAATTAACGGGGGGCAAATGTGTCGATAAAAAAGTGATTAAAAAAACCGATTGGCCCTTGAATATTCAGTTTTTTTTTCCAACATTAAGGCAGCGTCAATCGCCCTGTATCCCGCATTCTATCGTACAAACGTACTAATTATCAGCAGCAAAGAGCAATGTATACAAGCACCACCAAGTTAAGGACACGTTATGCCGAAACCGACCAGATGTCGGTGGTTTACTACGGAATTTATGCACAATATTTTGAAGTTGGAAGGGTGGAGGCCCTGAGGCAGTTGGGGTTGACCTATCGCGGAATGGAAAATGAAGGAATAATGTTACCTGTATTAAAGCTTGAAGTAAAATATCTTCGTCCTGCACTTTATGATGACGAACTAACGATCCATACCTACATCAGGGAAATGCCCGCTTCGCGAATTACCTTTCATCATGAGATCTATAATGACCGCCAGGATCTGTTGACCACAGGTATGGTACAACTGGTTTTTGTGAATGAGGAGACGCGAAAGCCAAACCGGTGCCCAAAGGAACTGACAGCTAACCTGGAGCCGTTTTTTACTCCACAGCCTTAGTCAGCTTGGTAGTAACCTCGTTTCCATTTACCGTACCCGCATAGAGGAGGTAAAACCCTGAAGGAAGCGATTCTGATGAAACCGTGGCTGAGGTGTGTTGCAGGTTAGTAGCCTCCATTATTAGGCGTCCCTGCAGGTCATACAGCTTCCAGTAAGCCAGTTTTTCTTCTGAGGTAATGGAAAGTGCCCCGCCTGAGGCAAAACCGTAGGTATTGCTTATTTCGATTCTTGTAGGGGAAGTGGCATTTTCACCCAGGCTAATAATTTTGGGAATAATACCTCGGGCCATAAAGGCTGCGGTGATCACATTCGTATTCATGCCTCCGTTCAACAGAGAGTCGCTCAGCAACATATAGCCTGCCACCTCCGGCATGGTAGTGTTGGGCTTCAGACTGAAAATTGATTCGAGCACCAGCTGGTCGGTGAGGTCGCGGCCAATATTATCATAAATCTCCAGCAGGGGCGAAGCCATCAGATCTGTATGCAGGTAAAAGTTACCTGAGAAGCTGGTCTCCTGATAATCCTTTTCACTTTTAGCCTTGCGTCCGGGCCAGAAGTCATTGTGCCCGTCCCAGTTGAAAACCAGGTCGCGGTTAAATCCATTCACCGTACGGGAGTATGATACGGCAAAGTAGTCGCAGATAGCTTCTTCAATACAACTGCGCTCCGTGCTGTTGGTGCTCGAAGGAGCCGCCTCGTAAATAACGGCATGGCTAAACTCATGAAGGATCACATCGGCATCTTCCGCATCATCCACACCACCTTCACCAAAATATAGTCGGTACGGAAAAACGGAAGTGGAGAAAAAGGACTGATCGGCTCCGGCAAGTGCATGGGCATCAACCTGTATCTGGTAGCCGGGGAGATGGCCGTAGCCGAGGTCCGCGAGATGGTTACAGTGATGAGTAATATGGTACATCACATTCACGTCTTCAAACTCATCCTTATCTCGGGTGTAATTGAACTGACCAGAGGCTGAAACAACAGGGGAGGTGGCCGGGGCACTGAATTCAGTGATCTTTACAAAGTCATTTTCAGTGGTAAACAAACCGTTGCTGTAAGAAAAGGTGGTGTTGCGCTGTTGACGCTGTACATTGAGTACGCCCACATTCTGGTCATTATTATCGATATACTGGCCGCCATAATTCACCTGGGCGGTGGTAAGCGGGTCCGGATCAAAAACCCGTACGCTTACAGTAGTGTCATTAGGGCCAGCTGATGCGTGGCTATGGTATCTGTGCAGATCAGCCTGGTGGATGATCTTTCCATTAGCGTACACCACTTCTCTGTGGAGCGTTTCAGGTCCTGCAAGTTCTATCACCAATCCCTTTCCGAGTTCCTCCTGTCCGGCATTCAGCCAAACCTGCTCTGCATTTAAAATCGTTTCAGCCCCTATTTGCTGCCTTACAGCTTCTGCTACATCCGGTGAGGGAAAACTGCTGTTGCTGATGCTTGTAGGTAAATGGGGCGCCTCCAGCAATCTTATCTTGCCGGAATAATCGGTAGCCAAATGCACGGCAGCTCCATAAACGCGAACGGAGCTCAGGTAAATATCAAAATGTTGATGTGAAAGGGTTTTGCTACTGCGGGTGTAGCTGGTTTCAAGGCTTACCTCTTTAGTATATCCGGCCTCTGAGGAAATGAGTTGCTTTAATTCACCTTCCGGCACGTGCCCCTGGCTGATGTGCAAAGTATTATTCGTAAAAAGAAGCGCTTCATTTGCCTCTAGCTGAACGGGGCTATCTTTTTGCCCAAAAGTAAGAAGGGAGGAGAAAATGAGCAGGAGTAAGGTCGTGATTTTCATGGTGGTAAAGTTACAAAATTACTATTTCATGATACTGCTCAAGTTTTTCACAAAAAGGCTTATAGCGACTCTGCCTTACGGCAAGCATATATCCGGCATTCTGGCCCATTTGTTCCTTCACCATCTCAGCATCATCATCCTTTATGAGACGCATTACTTCGCTCATAAGGCGATAGGGAAATTTGATTTCCAGCGTCTTCATCAGGAATTCTTCAATTAGTGTAGCGCTTTCCAACGCAGAGCGGGCGGCTTCCTTATAGGCCCTGATCAGCCCCGGAACACCAAGTTTGGTGCCTCCGAAATATCGAACCACCACTACAAGTACATTCCAAAGCCCAAGAGATTGTATCTGATTATAGATTGGCATCCCGGCCGAATTTGAAGGTTCGCCATCATCATTGGCCCTGAATTCGGGTTTCTCGGGATTAATACGAAAGGCAAAACAATGATGACGAGCATCGTGGTATTTTGCTTTTACGGTAGCAATCATTTCCGAAGCTTCTTCCACACTGTCACATCGGTAGGCAAAGCCGAGGAATTTACTCCCGCGATCCTTGAATACGGATGCGCCTTCGCCCGTAAGGGTAAGGTAGTGATCTGTGGATATGGCTTCTTCCGTTGTCATCAAAAAATATTGCTAAAGGTCATTAAACCAATGGATAACAGTGCAAGAATAACCCCAAGTTTATTTATCAGTGTAAGTTTTTCGTTGAAAAGAAAAGTACCACAGATGACTGACAAAGCCACGATGCCTACATTATTCACGGGAAAAACCACGGAACTCTCCAGCCACGGGATGTCCAGGGCTTTGAGAAGAAAGAAAATAGAGCCGTAGTTTGGAATACCCAGAGCGACTCCCCACAACAGGCTTTTCCATTGGGGTTT
>CAZNMG010000014.1:0-4352 GCA_964574075.1 uncultured Owenweeksia sp. | reverse complement strand
GAGCGCTCCTCGATCCTTTTAATGGGGTGGAAGACATGAAAAATGAGATTCTCCGCACCCCGCTCGACCCGCGCATCACCTATTCGGATGATCCCTTACGTATGCTGCGGGCTATTCGCTTTTCCAGTCAGCTCAATTTTACAATTGAAGAGGATAGTCTGGCCGCCATTCGCGAAACCAGGGATCGGATAAAGATCATCAGCATGGAAAGAGTGACCGATGAACTCAACAAGATCATGCTTTCGCCAAAACCCTCAAAAGGCCTTTACCTGTTTTATGATACCGGGCTGATGGAATATTTCCTTCCGGAGATCATTGCCCTAAAAGGTGTGGAAGAAGTGGATGGACAGCTGCACAAGGACAATTTTTACCACACGCTTCAGGTTGTTGATAATATTGCGGGTACTACTGAAAATCTATGGCTACGATACGCGGCCCTTTTTCACGACATCGGCAAACCGGTAACCAAGAAATTTGTGAAGGGCACCGGCTGGACCTTTCACACGCACGAGTATGTGGGCAGTAAGATGGTCTACCGCATTTTCAAACGACTTAAATTACCCCTTGGGGATAAGTTGCATTATGTTCAAAAAATAGTGAGCCTCAGTAGCAGGCCAATTGCCGTAGCCGATGAGCAGGCCACTGATAGTGCTGCACGAAGGCTTCTTTTTGAGGCAGGTGATGATATCAATGACCTCATGCTGCTTTGTGAGGCAGATATCACCACGAGGAATGAGCGTAAGAAGGAAAAATTTCTGGCCAATTTTAAGGAGGTGCGGCAACGGCTGAAAGAAGTGGAGGAAGCGGATGATATCCGTAATTTTCAGCCTCCTGTTGATGGCAGTGAAATTATGGAAGCCTTTGATTTGAAACCCGGCCGCGAAATCGGAGTTATAAAAGAGGCCATAAAGGAAGCTATTTTAGAAGGTGAAATAAAAAACAATCACGAGGAAGCACGGCAGTTTATGCTCAAAAAAGGTCGTGAAATGGGTCTCGTTGAAAAATCAGCGCTATGAGTGAAATTTATGTACTGAGGGTGGTACTCGATGCCGAGGAAGATGTGATAAGGGATATTGCCATCGAAAGCAAATCCGATCTGATGGCCTTGCACCACGCCATAGTAGCCGCCTTCGGGCTAAGTGAAGGGGAAATGTCATCCTTCTTTAGAAGTAATGAAGAGTGGGATCAGGGGGAAGAACTGAGTATGATGGACTTTAATGCCGATACCAACCGAAATGTGCTTGAGGAAATAGCTGTGGAGAATGCTTTTACGGCAAAAGGCAGCCGTATGCTTTTTGCCTATGATTTTTTAAACCTGTGGACCTTCTATCTTGAATTGCTTGATAAACGGGTAGATAAAGACGGCAAAACTTATCCGGCTCTGGTGGGAAAGCTGGGCGAAACACCCCCGGATGCACCCGATAAATCGATGCAGGCTCTGGAACCGGAAAACCAAAACGGCCATTACGAGGAGGAGCCGCGTGATGAAAGCGATGAAGAATATCCTGACGATTGGTACTAAGTGATCATAACCGAATGAATACGATGAATCGGTATTGTTCGATTGTTCTTCAGAATGATCCTTCGGTCAGTAATAGCCCAGATGGTGGTATTTACACGCTTAATGCCTTCGGCATCTTCGAAAAGAATATTAACCTTGTGGTGATCAAGATTGCCTAAACTTGTGGCGTGATGCAGGGCTGCCACCCTTAAGCCTATGGAATCCCTGTCTGTCAACACCTCGTTTATGGGAAACTTCAGGTTAGAGATCCTTTCCTTCTCCACCAGGGGAATTTGTTCTATTGGTGAGTCCATGGTAGTATTGTTGGTTATACGCTGTGTGATTTAATCAAATTTATTAAAATTATGGTTTCATAAATATTTAAATACCACTCCATCAGTTGAAAAATGTACTTGAAATAAAAGGGCTCACCAAAACCTACGGACGAGTAACAGCGGTAAAGGATCTGAACCTCGCTATACCACAGGGCAGCGTCTTCGGGATATTAGGCCCCAATGGCAGTGGAAAAACCACCACCCTGGGAATGGTGCTGGGGGTGATCCAACCGGATTATGGCAGTTTCAGTTGGTTCCAACAATCCCTGGATTTTGAAGCCAAGCAACAAATCGGGGCCATTTTGGAAACACCAAACTTTTACCCCTACCTCAGCGGCCGGAAAAATCTTGAAATCGTGGCCACTATTAAGGAACTTTCCAATCCGCCTATTGATGAAGTTTTGGAAACCGTAAATCTGAAAGCACGTGCAGGGAGTAAATTTAAAACCTACAGCCTTGGAATGAAGCAACGGCTGGCTATAGCCTCTGCCCTTCTCAACAACCCGCAGGTGATGGTGCTGGATGAACCAACTAACGGCCTCGACCCCCAGGGTATAGCCGAAATACGCCAACTCATTATTGATGTGGCCTCCCGTGGAATAACGGTCATATTGGCCAGTCACCTTCTTGTGGAAATTGAAAAGGTCTGCACCCACGCTGCAGTTTTACGCCATGGCAACCTTTTATTTTCAGGTACGGTAGCTGAACTAACCGGTCAGGAGGCAGTACTCGAGGTTGGTGGGGCTAATCTGGAAGATCTGCGGTCAATACTCACCCAACACCCTGCCGTGAGCGAGGTGAAAAATGAAAACGAACACCTTCTTGTGCTCTTAAAGGATACGGCCAGCCCGGCAGAAATAAATAAATTCCTGGTGAGCCGGGGAGGCGAAGTAAACCACCTGGTGTACCGCAAAAATTCGCTCGAAAAACAGTTCCTAAACCTTGTAAGTCAACAATGAAGATCTTAAAACTCGAATGGCTCAAATTCAAGGGCCATAACTTCTTCTGGATCGGAATGTCCATTTTTATCCTCACCCTGGTACTGCTCATTACCCAGTTTGGAAATTTACGTCTGCTACCCAACCAGCAGGAAGGCCAGGGAATGGTGGCTTTCGAAGATTTTGCCGCAGCCGGTTTGTACAAACTCCCTTACCTCTGGCACAACCTTACCTACCTCGCAGGATTTCTAAAGTTTATCCCGGCTTTTCTGCTGCTCTTTTTTGTCTCCAATGAATTTGGGTACAAAACCTATCGCCAGAATATCATTGACGGGCTTTCCATAGAACAGTTTTATGGAAGCAAGCTCCTATCCACCCTGTTATTCAGTTTGTTAAGTCTTTTTCTGCTCGTTGCTTCCGGGCTCGTAATGGGAATTGGCTATAATCCTGACGCCAGCATTTCCGCCTATTTCAGCCATACAGACTACCTGCTGGCATTTTTTGCAGAGGTATGGTGCTTCATCGTATTTGCCTTATTTCTTACCATTCTTTTTAAGCGAAGTACCATCAGCATTATAGTGCTCCTGGCGTACTACTTTATTGTGGAGCCAATTTTGGGGGCCATCATTGGCGAACCCTTTAAGTTTTATCTTCCCACTGCACCTTCGCGGGAGTTGATCCTGTGGCCATTCAACCGACTTTTTGAAGTCGATGTTATCCTGGGCACCATCACCGAAGAATCTGTTTCGCTGAAATACCTTTCACTCACATTTTTATATACCCTCATTTTTGCCTTAGGCGGATACCTGATATTAAAAAAGCGTGATCTGTGAGCGATAACCGTCCCATAAAAGCTGATGGCTGGCGCGCCCGGTGGCACGAGGTGATATTTGGGCACGAAACCCGGCCCGGAAGACTTTTTGACCTCATCCTTTTGGTGGCGATTCTCGCCAGCCTTGTTTGCATCATGCTAGAGTCAGTGGAAGATCTGCGGGAGCGATACCTGCCTGTTTTCCACTACATCGAGTGGTTCTTTACCATCATTTTTACTATTGAATATATAGCAAGGCTGTCGGTCGTCAGAAACAAAAGGAAGTATGCCTTGAGCTTTTACGGCATTGTTGACCTGCTGTCCATTCTGCCTACCTACCTCGCCCTGATCTTTACTGGAGCCCATTACTTTATGGCCATACGGAGCTTCCGGCTCATCCGCATATTCCGAATCCTGAAGATGGTGCGCTTTCTGGGAGAGGCCAATATGCTTTCAACAGCACTTCGGGCGAGTCGTATTAAGATTACGGTCTTTATTATTGTGGTTCTCTGTATTGTATTTATAATGGGCACCACCATGTATGTGGTGGAGGGTGCGGAAAACGGGTTTACGAGTATTCCGGTGAGCATATACTGGTGTATCGTAACCCTCACCACGGTGGGCTATGGCGATATCTCTCCTCAAACTCCCCTAGGCCAGATTATAGCATCAGCTATTATGATAATGGGCTACGGCATTATTGCCGTGCCTACCGGTATAGTTACAACCGAGATGGCCCGCGCCCAACGGGAATCAGCCCACCCCAC
>CAZNMG010000013.1:0-3352 GCA_964574075.1 uncultured Owenweeksia sp. | reverse complement strand
AAAATGAGCAAGAGCTACGGGAATGTTATCGATATCTTTTTACCAAAGAACCAGCTCAAAAAGCAGGTGATGAGCATTGAAACGGATAGTACTCCTCTCGAAGCGTCAAAGGATCCTGACAAATGCAACGTTTTTGCCATTTACAACCTGTTGGCCGATGAAGCCTCAGTTTCAAATATGCGGGGAAACTATACAGCCGGGGGGTATGGTTATGGGCATGCGAAAAAGGAATTGCTGGAATTAATCCTGACCAAATTTGAAAAGGAACGCAAACGCTTTGATGAGCTAATGGCAGACCCTGAAACGTTGGAGGTAGAACTACAAAATGGAGCTGCCAAAGCAAGGCCTGTAGCCGAGATGGTGCTAAAGCGAGTCCGGGAAAAAATAGGATTCTAATACTTTTTCCATTCGGAACTTCTGGCAGTTTCTGTTGTAGAAACCAAACCTAATCATTCAACTTCAGCACCGCCAAAAACGCCTCCTGGGGTATTTCAACATTACCTACCTGGCGCATCCGCTTCTTGCCCGCTTTTTGTTTCTCAAGCAGCTTTCGCTTCCGTGAGATGTCACCTCCGTAGCATTTGGCTGTTACGTCCTTGCGAAGGGCGCTCAGGGTTTCACGGGCGATTATCTTAGCCCCGATACCGGCCTGTATGGCAATCATAAACTGCTGCCTCGGGATGAGCTCCTTTAGCTTTTCGCAGATTCTTTTACCTAATTCATAAGCATTGCTTCGGTGTACCAAAGCCGAAAGGGCATCCACAGGCTCACCATTCAACATGATATCCACCTTAGACAACTCCGACTCCTGGTAGTCGATAGGATAATAATCGAAAGAAGCGTAGCCCCGGGAAATGGATTTCAGCCGGTCATAAAAATCGAAAACTATTTCCGCCAGCGGCATGTCGAAACCCAGTTCCACCCGATCTGCAGTGAGGTATACCTGGTTTTTCAACTGGCCCCTTTTTTCGATGCACAGGTTCATCACTGCGCCCACGTAGTCGGATTTGGTAATTATCTGAGCTTTGATGTAAGGCTCCTCCATGCGGTCGAGTTTGGTAGGATCCGGAAATTCAGTCGGGTTAGTAACGATCACCCTTTTTTCGGGATCCTTCTTCATGTAGGCATAGTAGCTTACGTTGGGAACGGTGGTGATCACCGTCATCCCAAACTCACGCTCCAGGCGCTCCTGTACAATCTCCATGTGAAGCATACCGAGGAAGCCGCAGCGAAATCCAAAACCAAGCGCCACTGAAGACTCAGGTTCAAAAGTAAGGGAGGCATCATTTAACCTCAGCTTCTCCAGCGATGACCGGAGTTCTTCAAATTCTTCGGTATCCACGGGGTAGATGCCGGCAAAAACCATAGGCTTCACATCCTCAAAACCCGAAATTGCCTTGTCGGCCTTGCGTTCCATGGAGGTGATAGTATCACCTACCTTTACATCCTTCGCCTCTTTTATCCCGGAAATTATGTAACCTACGTTGCCTGCCTTTATTTCCTTCCGGGGTTCCTGTTTCAGCTTTAGCACACCTATTTCATCAGCAATGTACTCATGGCCGGTATTCATGAATTTTACCCGCTCCCCTGATTTTATGGTCCCGTTTATTACTTTGTAAAAGGCCTCTATACCCCGGTAGGGATTATAAACAGAGTCGAAAATAAGTGCCTGCAGGGGTGCATTTTCATCGCCTACCGGTGACGGTATACGATCTACCACTGCGTGTAGAATTTCTTCAATGCCTAGGCCGGTTTTTGCGGAAGCCATCAGAATATCCTCATCCTTGCAGCCAATAAGTTCAATGATCTGATCCTTCACTTCCTCAGGGTTTGCACTGGGAAGATCAATTTTGTTGAGTACGGGAATGATCTCCAGATCATGCTCAAGGGCCAGGTAAAGATTGGAGATGGTTTGAGCCTGAATGCCTTGAGCTGCATCCACAACTAAAAGAGCCCCTTCGCAGGCGGCTATGGCTCTGGACACCTCGTAGGAAAAATCAACGTGCCCCGGGGTATCAATGAGATTAAAGGTATATTCCACCCCATCTTTAGTGAACAGCATTTGAATGGCGTGGCTTTTAATGGTAATGCCGCGTTCGCGCTCCAGGTCCATATCATCGAGCAGCTGGTCCTTCTTTTCACGGGCGCTCACCGTGTGGGTATTATCCAGAAGGCGGTCGGCCAGGGTACTTTTCCCGTGGTCAATGTGGGCTATTATGCAAAAGTTACGGATGTTCTTCATACAGCTAAAAATCATTCTCGCTTAGTGAGCGCGAATTTAGGCTAAATCAAAGAGCCGAAAATGCCTGCACTCATTTATTGTGCGATGGGTGTGCAGCTACTCACCCATGTGCGGAGCGGAATAAACCACTGCAGTACAGTTGGATGTCATTTATCATCTTTGGCTTGATAAATCGGGAAGGATAAGAATTATCAGAAATTTTCCCGCGAAATGACACGGGAAATTTAGAGAAGGTCTTTTAGCTGAAGACCCTTTGCGATTACTTCAGTATTCCTCCCTTCACTAAATCGATTTGGCTTTTCGTGTCTGAACCTTTGAGATTTACTGATATTCAACTAATTTTAATGCCCGTTTCACCAGAAATGGCGTCTAAACCACAGAGTATGAAAAGATTTACACTATTATTTTTCGCTATTCTTGCCCTGACATTGTTTCAGCCACAAGAACTTAAGGCCAGCCACGGGGCCGGGGCTGAAATGTGGTATGAGTATATCGGGAATGGCACCACTCATAAATACAGGGTATGGCTGCAGTTCTATCGGGATATCAGTGGCATAGCCTTTAACCCCTCAACCAAAACCCTCTGCATTAAAAGTGGTTGTAATCAATTCTCCGACTTCCAAGTACCTTTTACTTCCGCACCTTTTATTTTAAAAAACCCTTGCAATCCCGCCAATCCTGCCATTGGCGACACTTGCTACGGGTCGCCCGGAGCTATTCTCACACCCGAGCTGGATCAGTGCGTAGATATCTCTTCCCAGGGCTCTTTTGTACAAACGGAGATTTATCGTATGTACGCGGATGTAACGCTACCCGGACAATGTGCCGAATGGACTTTTGCATTTAATGAGAATGCCCGAAACTACAGTGATAATTTAGCATCACTGGGGGACTTATACGTGGAAACAACACTGAATAATACCTTGGGACACAATTCAAGCCCGGTGTTTGTAAATCCAGCTGCTAAGAGCTTCTGTGTGGGGTCACCGTTTCAGTGGTCTCAGGCAGCTTATGAGCCGGATGGAACTGACAGCATTCGTTTTGATTTTGGTATGCCTCAAAATACCATTTTTGGTACCTGCCCCCCCCCAACACCCGCTGGGTTTAATG
>CAZNMG010000012.1:0-3524 GCA_964574075.1 uncultured Owenweeksia sp. | reverse complement strand
TTGAGGGCGTCTATATCACCGTATTCCATTGAGGGAGAAATGGCATTGGAAAAACCTTCTGCATCTGCGTAGTGAAAGTTGTCATCCCCATTGAGGTAAAAAGTAGGGCATGACCCAAAGCACGCTTTTGGGTCAGTGATGCAGTAAAAAGTTACCGCCAGGTCTACTGCGGTCAGAAGAGCCAGGGCGACAATTCGGCCTTCCTCTGTCCGTTCCAGTTTTTTGTTCGTCTCGAAGATTGCAACGCTGTCCAGGGCTATTTCCAGATCGCCTTCCTGAAGTATGTGGCGGTTAAAATCATACCGCGTACCCTGCCCATACACGGTGTGTCTTAGGGTGTCCACACGCCAGGTATCCCTGAGAATATACACGTCACCATTGTGAAGGTGTGCTTTCAAAAATGGCTTTGTTACGAGATTTGCGGAATCGTGAAGCAGGGCATTGGCATTTTCGTAATTGGACCTAAACCGGTGCGAATTACAGGCCTCACTGACCAAAATGAGGGTTATCAACGCCAGCAAACAACCACCCAGGGGCTTTATTCCTGATAATTTCATGGATGGAATTTAGCAAAACCAATTTAATAGAATCGTCATCAGTAAAAACCGTATCACGCTTTTCGCGGCAGGAAGACCTCTGCCATCATACACCGCGCACTGCCGCCACCAAGGTTCTCAATGGTGGTAAGGGGGGTATGAACTATGCGGCAATACTTCTCAATAGCGGCTACCTGCCGGGGGGTTAGTGACTCAAAAGCCCGGCTCGACATCACCAGCAACTCTTCAGCACGGCTATTGGTGAGTTGCAGCATATTACCTGCAAACTGGTTCATCTGCTTCAGACTTATATCGATGAGTTCCAAACCCGAGTCTGCGATCCTGTTGGTGATCCGCTCTTTTTCCTCTTCATCGCGGATGGATTCCACACACAGCACCACCATTTCCTTGCCCACACACATGATTACATTGGTGTGATAGATCCGCCTGCCATTTTTGTCGAAGGCCGAGAAACTCTGCGGCTCATACTTCATCTGCCCGCAAAATTCGTTGAAGAGATCGGCATCGGTGCGTGAGGAGATACAGGCATAACCCACCCGGTTGCGATGGTCAAATATCATGCTGCCGGTGCCCTCCAGGAATTTGTCGTGAACTTCGTAACCTGAAAAATCATTTATAGACTGCACCACAAAATCCTCCCTCAGATCGTCAATAATATCCATGCGCCTTTCATTCCTCCGGTTTTCGGCTTCCATCGGAAAAATGCTTATATCCCCCGAATGGTGAAACATGATCCAGTTATTGGGAAAAACCGCGTCTGGTTTTGGAGGCTGTGGCGTATCCTGTTTTACAATTACTTCCACATCATTTTCCCGCAACAATGTTACCATCCGGTCAAATTCCTCCAGGGCCAGCTTTTCAAACTTTTCGGCTTCACCAGGGGCAGCCTGCCGCTGAAAAGCATTGGAGCCGGACGTAGCCGGGTTAAATACAAAGCGGTGCGGGCGCACCATCAGAATGCGGGAGGTAGTTTGAAAATTTTGTTCTGCCATGATAGTTTAAAAGAAGTTAGACACTATTTGTTTGTAAACAATATGAAGCGAACAGGATGAATATAAGGGAGTTTTATTAATATATTTTATAAGTTTATCATTCAAAATAATAACCCTTCAGCAAGATATGGGAATTCCAAGCCTTGACAAGATGCCTGCCGAAACCTTCTCACGATATTGTCTCTACTGTGGAAGTACCCGCGAAAACATCCACTATACCTGCAACTGTTCAAGCGAAACCTGGCGCAATGAATACCGTACACTCGATATTAAGTGCGGGGATGAAGGGGAGCCGTGGCAACATTTGGTAAGGAAGGCCTTTCGCACCTATTCATTTGATCACCCTCAGGGAATTATGCAATACAGCGGCTTGCCCTATAGCAATGCGGCCAGGGGTGTTCTTGCCGTTGGGCTTACACCGCTTTTTGAATTGAAAAACATAAGCTACCGCCTTAATACTGAGGTGCATATAAAAAGCGAGGGTCACAATCCCAGCGGGTGTTTTAAGGATCGCGAAACAATGCTGTGCCTGCTCAACACCAAACATAATGGCCTGAGCCGCGCCACGATATATTCATCCGGCAATGCTGCTGCTTCAGCTGCGATTTTTGCCCAAAAGAATAATTTACACCTGATCACTGTAGTATCAGGAGACACCTACCGGGAGAAGATTGACTTCATCGCTGCTCATGGTTCGGATGTGATAGTGATAGGCGATGAAAATACCAACTTCGAAACCGGGTACCGGCTCTTTGCCAAAATAAACGCTACAGGATTTTACGGCCATTGCGGATATGATAATTGGTCTGTGGGCAATCCATACCGGGTTCAGGGCGATAAATCCACGGCTGTGGAGATCATAAAGCAGCTGGGTGATAAAAACGGCAAGCCCTTCGTTCCTGATTATGTAGTGGTACCCTCAGCTAATGGAAGTTGCCTTGTAGGTTTGTGGAAAGGGTTTACCGAACTATACCAGGCCGGGGTTATAGACTCCTTACCCAAAATGGTTTCAGCGGGAATGAAAAACGCCAGTCCCATTTATAAAGCAGTAAGCGAAAATCAGCTTGACGAGCCTTCCATATGTGATCTATCACAGGTTTCGGCAGAGGATGCCGACATCGGCAGCATTATTCTGGCTGAAGAAGGATACGACTCCATTGAAGCCGCCCGTGCGGTGGTTGACTCGGGTGGAGAAGCCATTGAGGTCACTAAAAGTGATATTGAGGAAACGCTCCAACTGCTGCTGGAGGAAGAAGGGGCCCTGGCGCGCGATGAGAACATTATGCCCGAACCGGCCTCTCTCATTTCTATTGCAGCCATTAGTCACCTTAAAAAGGAGGTGCTTCTCCAGCCCTGGCACCGGGTGGTGTCGGTGATTACCGGCAGTGGCGTAAAATCGAGGGAAAAGATCAGGGAACTGATTCCCGATGATGGAAATGCTGCCGAAATAGTGGAGGGAATTCTGGACAGGAAAAAGGCAATGCAGTACCCCGAATCTTCCGGCAAAGGAAAAGTGGTGCACGTGGAGCCACAGGTGGAGGCCATTTCCCATGTATTCAACGAACTAAAAAAATAATTGATATTGAGCTTTACCCGGTTCTCCCAATTCAGCGAAACAGATCCTCTAAAAAAAGTGATAATTGGCCGCTGGGAGGGATATGCCGAAGATGAAAACTACATAGAGGTAGTAAATGAAGAACAGAAAAAAGGTCTGCCCTCCATTGATCAGCTGAAGAAGGAATTCGGGGAATTTCAGCAGGCCTTGCTGGACCGGGGTGTGGAAGTGCTCATTCCCGGGCGCGTAGGACCCTTCGTTTATGACCAGCTCACCCCCCGCGACATTGGGGTTACGATTGGCAACCGCTTTGTGATCTGCAATATGGTAAAGAGCAGCCGCAGGTATGAGGTGGCGGGCATTTTTAATTTCCTGAATGATATGACGGGCCCCAAACCCGAAATTCTCATTCCCGATGGT
>CAZNMG010000011.1:0-7846 GCA_964574075.1 uncultured Owenweeksia sp. | reverse complement strand
CACAGCGAGCCTGAATTACGCTGCAGTTCCTAAAACGAGCTTCCGCGAAGTGTTTGACCGGCCTCTTGTGAAGCGGGAGCTGATGGAGAAGGTTAATCAGTTTCAACCCTCGGTTATTTTTACCCTTGATAATGATATGGGTGGCTACGGTCATCCGGAACACGTATTTATCAGTCAGCTGGTGCTGGATCTGGCACAGGCCGATTCGCTCTCAACTACCTATGTATATCAGAGCGTTTTTACTGATCATATGGAAAACTCGATTATGAAGCGCCATGAAATGCGGATGAAGAGCTGGGGCTTTCCGGGAGATGAATGGGATAAAGCCAAACAGATTTATGAGGTTGAAGGAATGCCCGAACCTACGGTGGAAATAAATATTACAACAGAGGCAAAGGAAAAAATGGACTATTTAAGATCCTACAACGAGCGGGAACGCCAGACGATGGGATTTTTTATTCCTGCCTTTGAAGAATACTCCGCGGAAGAGTATTTCAAAATATTCGACAGGGAATTTTTCCGTATCCTGAAGGTAAGCTAAGACTGGTGGTCACATTGTTGAACGGCAGGGAACGTGAGAAGGTCGTATCGTTGTGGCTTCTATCAAACTCGGGGATTTCATTCTTTCTTCCTTTATATGCAAAAACATATAAACAATTAATTTAAGCCTGAACTATATCCAATTGCATATAATTTGATACCTTTGAGTATTATTATATCCAAAAGCATATAATGAAGTTAGCAGAGTTTGTGAAACAACGCAGAAAAGAAGTTAATCTCACCCAGGAGGAATTTGCTGAACGAGCAGGGGTTGCCCTTACCGTGGTGCGGAAAATAGAACAAGGCAGAACGAACCTCAATATGGATAAGGTAAACCTTGTTCTCCGCATGTTTGGCCATGTATTAGCTCCTGTGAATATCAAAGAACTGAGTGAATGAGACACGGAAGGGTATATTACAAAGATCATCTGGCTGGAATAATAACGGAGACAAATGAAGGCGACTATCTATTCCGGTACAATGAGCAATATGTGAAGGACCATCCCAACGATTTCATCACATTCACAATGCCTGTTAGATCTAAACCCTACACAGAAAAACGGCTATTCCCGTTTTTTGAAGGATTAATCCCGGAAGGATGGTTATTGAATATCGCTTCCGAAAACTGGAAAATCAATCGGAGTGATAAAATGGGGTTATTGCTGGCATGTTGCCGGAATTGTATCGGTGCAGTAAGTGTGGAACCCATACCGGAAGCAGATGGCGACCACGAATAGTAGCAGCGTAGCCAACAGATGTTTGTATTGTTATCAGCCTGTGGGTTCAGGTCAAGATTTTCATGAAAGATGCTCTTTGGGATTCTTTGGTACGCCAACCCCTCCTGCAATTGAGTATTCACTGGATCAGATGGATGAACTCGCCAAAAATGTTGTGGAACGGAGTGTTGCGGTACCAGGTGTTCAGGCCAAGTTGTCTATGTCCCTGGTGAAAGAAACCAAGGAGAAATCGGATCCCCGGTTGATTGTTGTGGGCGCATTGGGTGGTCAATACATCTTTAAACCACCTTCAGAGCGATTTCCCGAAATGCCTGCAAATGAACATATGACTATGCGAATGGCGGAAACTTTCGGAATTCGGGTGGTACCATCTTCATTGATCAAATTGGCATCCGGAGAACTTTCCTATATAGCCAGACGGATAGATCGGACAGCAACAGGAGAAAAGATCCATATGATCGATATGTTTCAGATTACAGAGGCATTTGATAAGTATAAAAGTTCCATGGAAAAGGTGGGCAAAGCACTTGACAGCTATTCTGACAATACTTTACTGGACAAGATATTTTATTTTGAACTGGCACTATTCTCTTTTCTTACAGGAAACAATGATATGCACCTGAAGAATTTCTCCATGATCGAAAATTCTTCAGGTTGGGGGTTGGCCCCCGCATATGATCTGCTTAATGTTTCAATAGTAAATCCTGATGATGATGAAGAGCTTGCACTCACCTTAGCCGGCAAGAAAAGGAAGTTGAAGATGGACCACTTTGAGCAGTTCGGTAGAGGCTTGGGGCTTACCGATAGACAAATACAAGGAGTTTTTAAACGAATGCTAAAGAATAAATCTGAAGCGCTAAGCTGGATAAACCAGTCATTTCTATCGGATGATATGAAGATCGCTTACCAGGAGATGCTTGAAGGCAGATATAAACAATTAGGACTTAAAGAGTAATAACGGTACAGACAGATCGCTAACGACTCGATGGCATTAATAGTACGGACTTTTAAGGCTGACGAAGGCCAAAAACAAAATTTTGAAATGCTGCAGGATTATATGGCAGGGATGCCTGTGGAATAAATGCGGATTGAGCTCCTGGTTTTACGTTCGCTTAGCATCTGTCATATGGAACTGATAGCGATTGCCTGGAGCAGTAAAGCCTCTGTTTGATAAAAAATTCACATCTTGTGGGAAGCAGATTTTACATAAAGCCGTGGCAAATACTGAGAAAACGAAAATGGCACCTTGGATAAAATACGGGTTCTTTAATGTACTATTATTAATCTGGTCATGCCAACACCCTAATCCAAACCTCCAAGGAGTCTGGTACACAACAGACCCGTCTTTAGCCGACCATCATTATTATGAGGCCCATATTACCGACACCACATTTACTGTGGTAGATGATGTTCAATTGACATATGTTGCTACTTATGAAAGGAAAGAAGATACTTTAGTTCAATACCTCAGAAACATTAAGAATGACTTTAGAGTAACAGACACAATTAAGTTCATATTAATCCTAACACCGGATTCTATGACAATGGTAAACGCCATAAATCCAAACTCATCATCCAATTGGACAAAAGTTTCTAATCTGACGCCATTGAACTTTCTCGATACAAACTCTCTTGACCAATTCCCTATTGACTTTAGGAATCGTTATCAGAGAAATTATTTAGAAAAACATGAACCTCAGAACATAAACCTTCACCTCAGGGACTTTGACGCATACTGGAAGGAATATGAATAAAAAGCGACTCTCCACCCATTAACACGGTGGCCAATTCAAAACAATTTGCGTTCTAAAATGAATTTAAAAACCAGGAAAAAACTATTGGTTCTGACAATGAACACATTAGTATTGACGGCTCTGCTTTTAATTCAGGAACACGAAGTAGAACATATCCTCCAACGCGATTGGCCGAATAGAGATTATGTTGAGGTAATGACGAAAACAGCTTTAATGGTTCATAATAAATGGGTCTATAACTGGATTACAGCAGTTTGCCTTGGGCTTCTGGTCTTAAACCTGTTCTTGTATCGTCAATGGGTAAAATCTAAGAGGTGGATTTTTGAGCCGGTCCTGATTTTAGTGATCTCCTATGGGTTAGCTTTTTCTTTTTTCACCTACAGAACCTTTGCCGTCAAGGAACAACTGATCGAAGCAAAAAGCTAAGGCTATGATTCTCTCACCTTCCTACAACAACAAATTTATCGGCCCCCTTTGTAAAGGATTAAGGCAGTGTAGCTTCCTCCGCAGCCACAAATTCCTCCTCCACCCATTTCGGGACCCGGTACCAATCCACCGGCTCATAGCTTTATGAGCCTGCTGGCTGATTTCAGAAAATTCCTACCCTCATGCTACGTGTGTAATGTGTTTTGGTTGTCATCAGACTGAAACAATAACACATAAAAAAATGAAAAAGCTTGTTCAAAACACAGATCTGATGTTGCCGGTAATGGTCATCTTCACTTTGGTATTCCTCACACTATGGCTGCGCCAGATATACGGCTAAACGGAATGGAAATTCACTGCAGCAAATTAAACGGCTCCTCTATCACCTCACAGATCCAGCGGAGGAAGCGGGCGGCATCTGCACCGTCAATTACCCGGTGGTCATAGGAAAGGCTTAAGGTGGTCATCTCGGCAGGCACAAATTCATCCTCTATCCATTTAGGTTCAATAAAGGAGCGGGACATTCCGAGAATGGCAACCTGGGGTGGAAAAATAACCGGGGTAAACGAACTGCCGCCAATGCCGCCCAAATTGGAAACCGTAAAATTGCCGCCCTTCATTTCGTCCGGCTTCAGCTTACGGTTTCGCGCTTTTTCCGCCAGGTTCTTCAGCTCCTCATTTATCTCATCCAGCGACTTCTCATCGGCATTTTTTATAACAGGCATCAGGAGGCCGTCATCGGTATCCACGGCAATACCTATGTTGATGTACTTTTTCAGTACAAGCTCATTGGCCGCCATGTCAAGGCTGCTGTTGAAGCGGGGAAATTGTTCCAGTGCCGCCACACAGATCTTTGCCATTATTGCCGTGATACTCAGCTTTCGGTCCTTCTCTGCCATCTTCTCGCGGAAGCGCTGTAGTTCGGTAAGATCAGCCCTATCGTGTTGGGTAACATGCGGAATATTCTGCCAGCTCAATGTGGTATTCTTCGCAACTGCGGCTCTTATACCCGACAAAGGCTCGCGTTCTGTTTCTCCCCATTTCGAAAAATCGGGAAGTTCTATGGGTTGCACACCACCGCCACCTGCCGCTGTTCCCTTTTGCTGAATAAGCTTCCGGGCATGGGCCATCACATCCTCGCGGGTTACGCGCTTTTCAGGATCAGCGCCCAGCAGATCCTCAATCTCGATGCCCAGTTCACGGGCAAATTTCTTCGCCAGTGGTGCGGCTGGCGCCCCTTCATCTTTTGAGTCACTTTCCTCACTATCCATTTCATCCCCTTCATCCTCATCTTTCTTGTCTGCGGGTTTTTCCGCTTTCTCCTCATCCTCCTTTACCTCGTCATCCTCACTTTCCTTTTTTTCACCATCATCCTCTTCATCTTCGTCCTTCTCATCTTCTTCCTTCTCATCTTCTTCCTCCTGATCTTCTTTATCGCCATCCTCATCCTCCTCCTTTTCTTCGGATTTCTTTACATCCTCCTTTCCGTCTGATTTGTTGTTATCACTGCCTTCAGACTTATCTTCCCTGGGTTCCTCCTCGTCTTTCTTATCATCCTCTTCCTTGTCGGTGTCCTTTTTTTCGTCCGCTTTGCCTTCTCCCGTTTCTAGGGTAAGGATCACATCCCCTACTTTCACCGTGTCGCCTTCACTCACCTTAATTTCCTTCACCGTACCATCGGCCTCCTCGTTGGGAATGTCAACCGCAGCCTTATCACTTTCCACTCCTATGAGGTTGTCGCCTTTTTTTATCGTGTCGCCTTCGCTCACATATACCTTTGATACGGTTGCTTCATCAGCGTCTTCGGAAATCTGCGGGATCTTTATTTCTTTGGTCATGGGAAAAAATGTATTAGGTAGGCTGTATTAAGTATTAAGAGGATCGGCTGGGTTGGTCTTTTCCGGGTTCATGTTATTGTCCTCTGCATATTTCCTAACCAATTCGGACTTCACCAGTTCTTTCTGCGAAAGGGCAACCAATGCATGATATACTATGCTTTTGACATCTACTTCAAAAAATTGCCGCAGGGTGGGCACGGTATCGCTTCGGCCAAAGCCATCGGTTCCAAGCACGGTGTAGTCACCGGGTATCCAGGGGGCAATGCTCAGCGGCAGGGCCTTTACATAATCGGTGACGGCAATAAATATCCCGCCCTCTCCCTGAAGCTGCTGGCGCAGATGTGAATCTTCATTTTCTCCTTTCAGACGGTTTTCGCGCTCGCGGTCACGGCAGTCATCATAAAGCCTTTTATAGCTGGTTACGCTCCACACATCAGCCGGTATTTCAAAATCCTTCTCCAGGATGGAAGCAGCCTCCAGTACTTCTGTCATAATAGCTCCCGAGCCCATCACGTTTACCTTCTTATCGAGGTAATTTTTCTTTTCTGTTTTTTTAAAGCGGTACAAGCCCTTCAGAATATTTTCCTCACTATCTTCAGGCTGGGCAGGCATCCTATAGCTCTGGTTGCTTATGGTGATGTAGTAGATCAGGTCCTCACCTTCACTATACATCCGCCTTATGCCGTGTTTGATAATGGTAGCAAGCTCAAAAGCAAACGCAGGATCATAAGCCTGTATATTGGGAAAAGCCATGGCATACAGGTGACTTTGACCATCGGCATGTTGCAGTCCTTCCCCAGAAAGGGAGGTGCGCCCGGATATGCCCCCAATGAGAAAACCTTTTGCCCGCGCATCACATGCCGCCCAAATGAGGTCGCCCACCCGTTGAAAACCAAACATGGAATAGAATACAAAAAACGGGAGGGTGTAAAATGGACGTGCTGTGTGGCAGGTACCAGCCGCGATAAAAGTGGCCATTGCCCCTGCCTCTGTAATGCCCTCCTCAATGAGGGCACCCGTTTTACTTTCATTGTAAAACAGCAGGCTCTCCTTATCCACCGGCTCATACTTCTGCCCTTCGGCCGCGTAGATCCCAAAACTCCGGAAGAGCGAATCCATACCGAAGGTGCGCGATTCATCAGGGATGATAGGTACCACAAATTTGCCTGCATTCTCATCCTTCAGCAGATTGGTGAGAATTTTAACAAAAGCCCCGGTGGTGGTCACTTCCTTGTCGTCCGAACCTTCTTTGAACTCATCAAAAATTCCCTCATCCGGTAAGGTTGGTTTTTCGGCCAGTATCCTCCTCTCAGGTAGGGTCCCCTCAAGCACCTCGCGGCACTTCTTCAGGTATTTAAATTCCTTACTTCCCTTTTCATACCGGAAGTAGGGAATATCCTCAATGTCATCATCCTCAATCGACAGTTCCAGTTCATCGCGGAAAGCCTTCAGCGCATCACCCTTAAACACCTTGGTTTTGTGTGTCACATTGCTCGCCTCACCGGCCTCGCCCTGCTCCCAGCCCTTTACCGTATGGGCCAGTATCACCACGGGGCGCCCCTTCATCGTAGTGGCTTTCTTATAGGCGTTATATACTTTTTTAAAGTCGTGCCCGCCCCGGATGAGCTTATCAAAATCCTTATCCTTCCAGTCTTTCACCAGGTCTTCAAGCCCATCGGTGAAAAACTCCTCACGCCATTCCTTAGCGCCATGCTGTGCAAGGTGCTGAAGGTTACCATCGGGCATTTCATTGAGCTTTTTCAGAAGATTTCCTTCCTTGTCCTTTTTAAAAAGTTCGTCCCAGCCGCGGCCCCATATAATTTTGATCACCTCCCAACCTGCGCCTTTAAAAAGACTTTCCAACTCATTGATCACTTTACTGTTACCACGCACCGGCCCATCGAGGCGCTGGAGGTTACAGTTTATCACAAATACCAGGTTGTCTAGTTTCTCACGGGCCGCTATGGCCAGGGCTCCTGTTGATTCCGGCTCATCCATTTCGCCATCTCCCAATAGCGCCCAAACCCGCTGTGGCCGGGAGCTTTCTTCTCCGATACCACGATGTTGCAGGTATTTTAAAAACCTGGCCTGGTACACGGCCTGTATGCCTGCCAACCCCATTGATACGGTTGGAAAACGCCAGTACTCCGGCATCAGCCGTGGGTGCGGATAGGAAGAGAGCCCCTTTTCGCTTTGCACTTCCAGGCGAAAATTGTCGAGGTTTTCTTCATCAAAACGGTGCTCCACAAAGGAGCGGGCATAAAGCCCCGGGGAAGCGTGTCCCTGGAAGTAAACCAGGTCAGGGGTTCCCTTTTCATAGCCATGCCAGAAATGGTTAAGGCCGACCTCCCAAATAGTGGAAGCGGAAGAATAGGTGGAGATGTGTCCGCCAATGCCCTTGGTCTTTTTATTGGCACGGGCTACCATGGCCATGGCATTCCAGCGGATGGCATTGTAGAGCTTCAGTTCCATCTGCTCATCACCGGGGTAATCCTCCTCTTCGTCTTCAGAAATGCTGTTGCGGTAATCGGTTACGAGTTGGGTTCCCCCT
>CAZNMG010000010.1:0-4911 GCA_964574075.1 uncultured Owenweeksia sp. | reverse complement strand
CGTCCGAAATCTGACTCTTTATTTCCTGTTGCTCTTTCCGGGCAGCCGAAAAAGTATCAAACGATTTATAAATTACACGGTAGGTATTAAGGTTCTCAATATAGGCTACCACCATTTCACTTTTGTCTAGGTTGCTTCGGTTTATCCAGCGTTGAGCCATTTCCCGGGTGGGAAGGCTGGCAACAATAATGCGGTACTGTGGGGTGCCCAGCACTTCCCTGGCATCGGCAGGGGTGTACTCATCGGTGCGATCTACAGTGGTAGCTATCCGCTGGTTCTCAAGAAGAGCACGTGTGCTGTCATACTTGGCGCGGAGGTTTCTAAGCTCCAGGTCTTTTTCCTGCTGTTGCATCTCCAGAGTGGCGATCCTTTCTTCATCGGCCGTGCTTTCAGCGCGGGATTGAGTGAGGGAATCAGACTGGGATACCAGGCGGTTGTAATCAGTTTGAGGAACCTCAACGGTGCCTTTTATCCGATCGCTTTTCAAGAAGTATGTAAAACCTATTTGGGCCAACCCATAATGATCTGTATAATCCCCGCTTTCAAAAGCATCCATCCAGGGAGCGTCAAAAACATAGCGGTTGGTGTAGCCAAGGTTTAGGTCGAGTTTATCCGTAAGGCGAATGCCAATGTTTCCGCCATAAGTGAGAAAAGCATTTGGCGACAAAGCCCGTTGAGAGCGTACCGGAGATTCTGCCAATCGCACCCCCGTGTTTATATCATACAGCCGGGCAGTGTAAAAAAAGACACCGGTACCACCCTGCAGGTTAAGTTTTACTCCATTTTCATTTCCGGTGATGAGGCGCAGCACATCGAGATCAAGGCCTAGCTGTGGCTCAAAAACGGTGGTTTCAAAATAGGAAATCTCATTGTTGCCATTCATTGTGCCATACACCAGGTCGCCCCGCAGCCGTACAGAGGGTGCCAGATTATACCCCATACCGGCTCCCACGGCAAGGTTAGGCTTATAGCCTACGTAGTTTTCCATGGTAAGGTCATTGAAGGGGAATAGCCAGCCGGTGTAGATGTTGGCCGATAAATTTTGCTGTGCGAGGGCCTGAAAAGACAACCCCAGGATCAGGAGAGTACAGTAGTAGATATTCTTCATTAGTTGTATCAATAGAGTGGGCCTAATGTAGAAAAATCATTTCTATTAAGAATATCGTTTACTGTCTGCATAGCCTGGCGTATTATTTGTGTACCTTTGCAGACCCATTTTTTAAGGCAGAAAAATTTATTCGAAAATGAACGTAACTACCACAAACACAGGTGATTTAAAAGCTCTTTTAACGGTAGAAATTGAGCCCGGTGATTACAGGGAAAAGGTTGAAAAAATGCTGACGGATTATCGCAAGCGTGCCAATATCCCGGGTTTTCGCCCGGGCAAAGTTCCCGTTTCTTTGATTAAAAAGCAGTATGGTAAGGCTATTTTGATCGATGAAGTGAACCATATTTTACAGCATGCGGTGTATGATCACATCCGTGAGGAAAAGCTTGACATCCTTGGAAATCCGCTGCCGGTGCCCAACACGGATATTGATTGGGAAAGGCAGGAGAAGTTTTCCTTTGATTTTGAACTTGGTCTTACTCCTGAATTCGAGCTGCATCTCAACAGCGAAACGAAAGTTCCCTATTTCAAGATTGTTGCCGATGAGCAGATGGTGGATCGTTATGTAAATGATTATGCCGGCCGTTTCGGCAGCATGAGCCATCCTGAAGCTATAACAGAGAAATCTATTGTGAAAACGATTTTTACGGAAGTGGATAATGAAGGTGCCAAAGTGGAAGATGGTATCACTAATGAATCCAGCTTCCGTATGGAGAGTATGGAAGATCCGGATGTGCGTCAGAAACTTACCGGAAAGAAAGTTGGTGACACTCTGACCATCGAACCTACAAAGGTCTTTAAAAAGGAATTCAATGTAGAAAACCTTCTCGATACCGATAAAGGAAAGCTGGAAGCTTCTACAGGGATATTCGAACTGGATGTAATTGAGATCAGTCACCTTGAGCCAGCCCCTCTCAACCAGGAGCTTTTCGATAAGGTGTTTGGCGAAGGCGAAGTGTCGGATGAAAAGGAGTTCAGGGCGAAAGTGAGGGAAGACGCGGAGAAGATGTTTGTAGGAGAAAGCGACAGGAAATTTGTGGAGGACCTTAAAGAGGTAGTGCTCTCCAAAACCAATTTCGACCTGCCGGATGAGTTTCTCAAAAAGTGGCTGAAGACCTCACAGGAACGCGCGGTTTCTGAAGAGGACATTGAAAAGGAATATCCCGCCATGAAGGAGAGCATGAAATGGCAGTTGGTAGAAAACCGTATAGTACGTGAAAATAATATTGAAGTAAGCCAGGACGAATTGGTGGATTATGCCAAGCAACTGGTGGGCCGGCAAATGATGCAGTATGGCCAGCAGCCCGATGAGGCTGACCTTCAAAGTATTGTAGAACGGGTGCTGGAAAATAAGGATGAGGCTCAGCGCATCACAGATCAGCTCTTTAGCGAAAAACTGATGAAGTTCTACAAGGAAACAGTAACCCTTGATATTAAGGAAGTGACTTTTGAAGAGTTTTTAAAAGAGGCTCAGTCTTAAATATTGATGAACTGCACCCACTGAACTTTTGTCATATAAAAACAGATGGCTCGATGATTGTCGGGCCATTTTTTGTTTTTTTACATTTTCAACGCCCCTTAATCAACTTATAAATATGGATTTCGGAAAAGAATTTCAAAAATATGCTACCCACCACCACGGAATTAATTCGATGCACGTGGGTAATTATCTCGATGCCTCATTAACTCCTTATATAATTGAGGAACGACAGCTTAATGTGGCTCAGATGGACGTTTTTTCGCGGCTGATGATGGACCGTATTATCTTTTTGGGCACAGGTATCAACGATGGGGTTGCGAATATTGTACAGGCCCAGTTGCTGTTTTTAGAATCTGTGGACTCTCAGAAGGATATTCAGATTTATCTGAACAGCCCCGGGGGGGGAGTATATGCCGGCCTTGGTATTTACGATACCATGCAGTTGGTAAATCCTGATGTAGCCACTATCTGCACAGGCATGGCCGCCTCCATGGGAGCGGTATTACTGTGTGCAGGAGCTGAAGGAAAACGGTCAGCGTTAAAGCACAGCAGGGTAATGATACACCAGCCAATGAGCGGGGCACAGGGCCAGGCGAGCGACATGGAAATTGCTGTGAAGGAAGTGCTTAAAATGAAGGAGGAACTGTATCGAATTATTGCCACTCACAGCGGCCAGACCAGCGAAAAGGTGGAGGATGATGCCGACCGTGATTACTGGATGACTGCCAAGGAGGCGCAGATATATGGTATGATCGATGAGGTGTTGGCTACTAAGAAATCAAAAAATAAATAAGACGATCAATAATCAGAAATCCATATAGGTGCGATATACTATATGGATTTCTTATTTTTGACAGCCAGATAAAACTCTATGAGTACGAAGAAGGAGAATTTAAGCTGCTCTTTTTGTGGAAGAGATAAAAAAGATACCAACGTTTTAATAGCTGGTATCAACGGACACATTTGCGACCACTGCATACGCCAGGCGCACGGCATCGTGGTGGAGGAAATGGATATGAAGGAGAAGAAGGAACTCAGTAAATCCCTCAAACTCATAAAGCCGCGGGAGATAAAGGAATTTCTTGATCAGTACGTTATCGGTCAGGAGGAAGCCAAAAAAGTGCTTTCGGTGGCGGTTTACAACCATTATAAGCGCCTTATGAATGGCGGCCCCGGCTCCAATGATGTGGAAATAGAAAAATCCAACATCATGCTCGTGGGCGAAACCGGTACCGGAAAAACATTGCTGGCCCGGACCATTGCCCGTATGCTTAATGTGCCCTTTACCATTGTGGATGCCACAGTACTTACAGAGGCAGGTTACGTAGGTGAAGACGTAGAGAGTATCCTTACCCGCTTGTTACAGGCTGCCAATTATGACCTAAAGGCAGCTGAGCGCGGCATTATCTTTATTGATGAAATTGATAAAATTAGCAGGAAGAGTGATAACCCTTCCATCACCCGAGATGTAAGTGGCGAAGGGGTGCAACAGGCCTTGCTTAAATTGCTCGAGGGAACCAAGGTAAACGTTCCTCCACAGGGCGGTCGCAAGCATCCCGATCAAAAATTCATTGAGGTAGATACAAGCAACATCCTCTTTATTGCGGGCGGAGCTTTTGACGGCATTGCCCGCCATATCGCCAAGCGCCTCAACACCAGGTCAGTAGGGTTTCACAACAGCAAAGACCGTGAGATGTACGAAAGCAGCAATATGCTGAAGCACATCGCGCCACAGGATTTAAAAACCTTTGGGCTTATTCCTGAGCTTATCGGCCGTATTCCTGTACTGGCTCATCTCAATCCGCTGAATGAGGTTACGCTGAAAAGCATTCTTACCGATCCTAAAAATGCCATTGTAAAGCAGTATGTAAAGCTTTTTGAAATTGATGGCGTACAGCTCGAGTTTAGTGATGAGGCTTTGACCTATGTGGTGAATAAGGCTGTAGAGTACAAACTCGGGGCGCGTGGTTTGCGTTCCATTATTGAAACCATCCTGACCGATGCCATGTTTGACCTGCCAAGTCTTGAGGACGAAAAATCCCTTCTTGTAGATCGGGCCTATGCTTCGCAGAAGATGGAAAGGATGTCGTTGAAGGCTCTTAAAGCAGTTTCTTAAGGACGGAAACTTGGATTTATTTCCTCCAGTCTTTCCAATTTTTGATGTAGTTGAACTTTTTCCGGGTCAAAAGGGAAAGGTTTAAAACCTACACTTTCATTACAATAGTTGAAATCCCTGTTTTTCAGGTAACATTTTTTCCAATCTTTTTTAGACCGGCTCTTTTCCGCCACTACAGGCTCGTGGTATTTGTAGTATTTAAATTCT
>CAZNMG010000009.1:0-6055 GCA_964574075.1 uncultured Owenweeksia sp. | reverse complement strand
AGTATCAGGTGAAAAAGGCTTACGTAGCAGCCGCTCTACTATCTGGCTCTTTCGCGCCTTGCGCAGATCCTGTTCATCATCAGTAGAGCTTAGCATAAACACGAGCGGCTTTTTTTTAAGAGTGTTGATATTATTCTGGAGGTGCACCAGGAAATCAAAGCCACTCATCTCGGGCATCAACACATCAAGCAGGATTACATCCGGCAGCTTATCCGTGTGGTCCTTATGAGTTTGCAAATAATGTAAGGCATTCCGGCCGCTGTCGCACTCAATCACTGTCTTACCTATTCCATAAATCTCCAGCAGCTTCTTATGGATAAAGCGGTCGGTGGCATTGTCATCCACCAACATTATTTTATCCACCTGCTCCTTAGTCATATCTGGTTAGGTATTTTTATAGAAAACATTGTTCCCTCACCAGGTTTGGATTCCACATTTATGTTTCCGCCCATTTTATCCAATGCCTCCTTTACAATATACAAGCCTATGCCGCTACCGGATCTCTGGTTATTGGCGCGAAAGAAAATCTGAAATATCTTTTGCATATGCTCCTGTAAAATACCTACACCCTGATCAGCCACTTCCAGCTGTGCTTCATGCACATCAGATGAGATTTTTATGCGGATCCGAGCTTTTTCCTGATCCTTCTTTTTAAATTTTATAGCGTTGCTGATAAGATTGCTGAGGATGATGCGCATCCGGAAAACATCTCCCTTAAAACGTGTTTTCTGATCAATAGTACAATCGATCATTGCATCCTCAGAACCCAGGTGACTCTGTACATTTTGCATCACCTCCTCCATCAGCTCCTTAAAATCAAGCTCCTCGAGCAATTCCTTCTGCCGCGAATTTTTATAAAAGTCAATAATGTTGGATATAAAAAGGTCTAGGCCTTCGGTACTTTCCTCAATTTTCCTGAAGTAATCCATAGCCGCTTGATCCTTCACATCATGACGCGCCACCCTTATCAACCCCAGGGTGGAAGCTACAGGAGCACGAAGGTCATGAGAAGCGCGGTAAATAAAACTGCTCAGCTCATGGTTGGACTTCTCCAGTTCCTCCACCTTTTGGTCGAGTGTTCTGCGGGTTGAGTACAGATCATAGGCGTTATCAATAGCCACGCGTATTTCCTGCTCGCTCCACGGCTTTGTAATATATCGGTAAATGTGGCCCTTGTTAATGGCTTCAATAATGTCGTTAACATCGGTATAGCCGGTAATAAGGATCCGTACCGGGTCAGGAAAGATCTGGCGTACTGCATTAAAAAACTCCACACCCGTAGTAACCGGCATGCGCTGATCTGAAAAAATCACCTGGGGGTGTATGGATTTTACAATGTCAAATGCTTTTTCTGAGGTATCAGCAGTGTAAACATCATACTCTCTCCTGAAGGCAGCCTTAAAAGATCTTAAGTTATTTTCTTCATCATCAAGATATAATACCCTGACCTTCTTATTCTTTAAAGTAGGTTTCATTCAAATTCCTTTGGCTGTCTCATGGGTAAAGTTATTATAAATTCCGTTCCAAGGCCTAATTTGCTGTGTACTTCAAGGCTTCCGTTGTGCTTTTCGATGATCTTGAAAACAATGGACATTCCCAGGCCGGTGCCTTCGCCAACATCCTTGGTAGTAAAGAAGGGGTCAAAGATTTTCTTGCGCGTGAACTCATCCATTCCTATGCCATTATCACTGATGTATATTTTCACCTCATTATCCAGCCCTTCTGTCTTAATGCCTATCTGGGGTTTCTGCCCATCCTCGTAATGCTTGTGAATAACGGCATAGATAGCATTGGAGAGTATATTCATAAAAACCTGGTTGATCTTTCCCGGAAGACACTCCACCTTTTCAAGCTCCTTGTCATACTCCTTTTTCACCTTTACCCCCTGCGGTAATTTGCTGCGTAGCAGCACCAGTGTGCTGGTTAGGCCCTCATTAAGGTCGGCTTCCTTTAAAGCATCCTCATCTAACCGGCTGAAGTTGCGCAGTCCCTTTACAATTTCGGAGGTACGGTTGGCCCCATCGGCAATACCGGCCACCAATGAATCGATCTCCTCTCTTAAAAAATCGTAATCCAGTTGTTGTTTAAGCTGGCTAGCCTTTTCCAGCACCTCCTCTGCATTTTCGCCCTCAGCCATTTCATAAGCGGCCAAAATTTCATACAGTTCGCCCAGGTCTCTCCGGAGCGGACCAATATTGGAGGTCACAAAATTTATAGGGTTGTTGATCTCATGCGCAATTCCCGCAGTAAGCTGCCCCAACGAAGCCATTTTTTCGGCATCTACCAGCTGGCTCTGTGCCTCGCGCAAATTGGTAAGGGTCAATGTCAGCTCCTCGTTTATCTTTTGCAATTCACCGGTACGCTCGTCTACTCTTTGCTCGAGAATGATGTTTTGGTCCCTGATGATCTGTTCGTTCTCCTTTGAAATCCTCAAAGCATTGGCCTGCGATTCAGTGGTTTCCTTTCTCAAGGTATTTATCCGGCTTGCCAGGGCAAATGAAAGTAAGACAACCTCTGCAGAAATACCTATCAAGAGCACATGTTCAGTAAAGGCATTGTAAGGTATAAACCCAAGGTTTCTAAAAACAAACAGAATTATTCCTGCAAAGAAAAATGACCAGGCCAGCAGAAACAAGCGGGCGGGTCTATAGCCCTTCAAGGAAATTACAATGGCTGTAACAAAACCATAAACAGAGGCTACCAACCCGAGGATATCAATAGACCGGTAGGCGGCCATGTAAAAGCCAAAAAAATCGAGGGAAATAGCGAAGGCATACAGGACCTGCAGAATGACAAAACCATAATAAAGGCCCCTGCTGAAATCTTTTACATGCAAAAAGAATTTGGCAAACTGGATGGCAAAAATGCCCGCCAATGCGGGGGCTGTTATGACCAGTAATTGAAACTTGCTATAATCAATTCCGGGCATTATTATTTGAAGGGTCCCGTCCAGCAACGCCTGGGTAAGTCCTATAAAGAAAACGTAGGCCACATAAAAGTAGTAGCTACGATCCTGAGTTACGAGTGAAACAAAAAAGTTGTAAAGAAGCATGACCACCATCAGGCCGTAAAACAGACCCTTCCCAAAATCCCAGACACCCAGTTCTTCAACTATAGATTCGCCCTTGTAAATGCGTATAGGTACCTGAATAGGCGACTTACTTGTTACCATTATGAGCATTTCTACTTCCTCCCCCCTTGGCAAGTCAAACGGTATGATATAATGTTGGTGAGTAATGGCCCGGTCCTCTACATGATACTTCAAGCCCATTTCATGTTTCAACTTCCATCTGCCGCCCTCCTTAATATATACCAATATGGTATCGAGGAGGGGATAATTTATATCAAGATAGAGATCCGCCTCTGCAAGCGCATTTACTCCATTGAAATAGATCCAAACAGGAGAAGGAACAAAATCCAGGTTTAAAACTGAATTGCCGAAGGGAATGAATTCCTTGTCTTCAATTAAGGAAGGGTTGCGGATGTTCTCAGCATCAATAAAGTAAGAGAACTGATTACTTAATTTATTGAGAGATAAGTCTGTAATTGGGGATTGTCCAGAATTAGCTGATCCGGCTTTAACCACTAAAATCAGTAACAAAAAAATCAGCCGGCACCTTTTCACGAGCTAAGTATTTAAAATGAGTTTAAACTCCTGACCTGTGCAACTCGGTATGTGCAGGTTATATACTATTTCCACCCGGGCTTTCTTACCGGGAGGGCTATCATTTACCACCTGGACCGGATTATTCCTGATGCTGAATATTTTTCGCTGCTCTCTGGGTGAAGCTTGCGGTAAGCGAACAGTATCCTTTAATAGTACAGCGGTGGCAAGAAGATCTATCTTAGGATAGTAAAACGTTCCCTTGTCCCCCACTTCTTCCAATACCTCACAGCCCACCTTTTCAGCCCAGGGCACGGTGTAGGGAGCGCAAAGCGCAAAGAGGGAATTCAGGCCAATCTGCTCACAGATAACAACCCCTGCAAGAGTGGAAAAAAAACTCCCCACCCCAAGGCCCGCCACTTCAATGGAATTCCAAAGGCCACAAAGTTCTCCCGTTCCCCCTGGTTTTTCCCGTGCCACAACATCATAAACCTTTTCATCCATAAAACCGGTGGCCAGTTCTATAGGAAGCAGGTTATTACTGGTGGCGGCATGGATGCGGGCACCTCCGTAGACCTTTTTTCCATCTTCGGATTCTACCAGTATCACAAATACCGAAGGATCTTCAGGCCACTCTTCATTTAAGGAAGTGACTTTCCTAATACCGTGTGAACGAAGTACCCGTGTATGCCCGTCTAAAAATCTCAGGGATGATTCAACATCTTCTGAAGCCCTGAATGCCCGTATAACTATTTTTGAAACCATTCTTTATTTTACGAATATTTCCTCCAAAGGAAGCCTTAGTGATTTCACCGGCTTATGGTCGGTTTTGAACAGCTTGAATAGAAAGATTTCTCCCTTCTGTGAATCCTGTGAAATGTCCCATAATTTCTCAAAACGGCCGCGTAATGTTCTCAATTTTTTTACTGCCGATTCCGACAGGTCATCAGTACCATCATACTTGAGACGGGGAAATATGTACAGTGGCGCGATCAACGGATGCACCGACAAACCAAGTTGGGTAGCCTTTAGCCACATACGCTGCCACGATTGCCCACCCTGCACAAACTCCTCTGAATTAAAACCCGGGCGCAAAATCAATCCGAAAGCTGAA
The DNA here is from genome assembly GCA_964574075.1 of uncultured Owenweeksia sp. GTDB lineage: Bacteria > Bacteroidota > Bacteroidia > Flavobacteriales > Schleiferiaceae > Owenweeksia. Next base: position 1,337 of record CAZNMG010000009.1, on the reverse strand, counting down.
GCCGAAGTAGCCGAATCTAAGGAGAAATTATTAAAAGCATTTCCCCCTTCTATAGATTCCAGGGTTTGTACCACTTCATAATCGCTCAGTGTTTTTAATGCCATTAGGGATTCCTTCGCAACCTCCAGACTTCGAATATCAATTCCATCGCGTCTGGCAATGGCTTCATCAGGAGTCCAGCGCATTTCCCTATGAAAGAAATCGTAATGCCCCCACGGATCAAACACCCTTATTTTGTCGCATTCGGCTAAAATTTCTCCCTGCTCAGCCAGTTGCTGTGTAGATTTTATCCACTTTATTTCTGTTCCCTCAAAATCGCTTGCTGCCTGTCCTACTTTTGCAATCAGGTCTTCAGCTATCTCCTTTCTTTCAGTAACCTCCCGGTTAGTGGTTCGCTCAGGGATTGCCTTTACCAACTTCAGTGTTTCCTCATCCGGCTGCTTTCCATCACTAAAGGTGAGCAGGGCAACAAACTCTTCATCTCCCTTTATGGGGAAATATTGAATTTTTGTTTCAACACTCCTGGACTGCAGGAATAGCTTTAAGTTTTCTATGGCTGCCCCAATGCTTTGTAAGGAGGCAATATTCCTGAAATCTCCAAAGGAGTAAGATCGCGCCCGGTTATGAAAAACGCCAATCGCTCCCTTTCTATAGCTGAAGATCCAAGGCTGATCATTTCCTGAGGAAGGTGCCCTTGAAGCGTTCTCTATGGCATCAACAGCAATATCTTTCCCCAATTCAAATTTATCCTCCAGCACCATCGAGTCCATCTTGCGGATAATCGCTTCTTTACCGGGACGTAAGGGTTTTCCCGTAGCGTGAAAATCGAGTTTTTCTTCCGAAAATATCTGATCAACATCAACATAATACCTTCCTGAGGCTATATTCTTTCCTAAAAGGATTTTACGGGCCACATCCGTGGTTATTCCTCCCCCCAAAACTACAGATGAGCTAAGTTGAGGCCAGGAGCCAATGGTTTGCGAAAGTTCTACCAATGAAGCTTTTAGCCGGGAACTGATGTTGAGCCCTCCCACCAGTTGAAATAATATCCCGATACGCTTGTCTTCATCAATGTTGTTGACATCTATAGTATCAAGGTTGGGAACTAAATTATGGAAAAGTGGCCTCGAGGGTTCATGATCAAACCTTTCCACATCGAGCATTCCTCTATCACTGGTATCCATTACCACGGGAATCTTCATCTCCCTTGCCCTCAGGCGTGACAATACCTTTATCGGCAATGAGTCACATTCCTCTACCAGCAGGTCGATGGGTCCTTCTTTAGTCAGAAAGTCCTCAATGTTTTCTGAGGTTACGCCTTCGCTGAAGAGTTCCAC
>CAZNMG010000008.1:0-7628 GCA_964574075.1 uncultured Owenweeksia sp. | reverse complement strand
ATCAGGACCAATAAGGTCTTTCAGCTTGTCATTCAGGAAATCCTTCTTACTGGCGTAGTTGTCTTTTTCCACCAGCCATTCACTGGCAATACGTCCGATATCAAGGCGGGCAGGAGCCAGATCCAGCTCTACCATTTCGGTAAGAAGAGCAAGGGTATCCTCCACATTAATATTCTGACCCACAAATTTGCGGGCATACTCATGAAGGTTCAGTACCTCACTTACCCGCTGATCGATCAATTGGTTGCGAAAGAGCACAGTTTCAATCCCTTTGTCGAGATAGAGTTCACTGATCTTTTTCAAAAATTCAGCGGCTGCCTTTTCTTTGGCAATGCGCTCTGTTACTGACTTTTGGTAATCTAATACTTCAGCCATTTTAGATTTATTTAAGGTTGCTTTACGGGCGGCAAAGGTACTTTTTTTTCTAGGCTTCTCACTGTCGTTAGTCAAATGGTTTTCGGGTATCGGCAAATGGATTATTGACTCTTTGGATTCCAGTTGAACTGGGCTAAGGGGAATACAAAAAAAACCGTTCCCACCAGGAGCCCGAACGGTTTTTCTCTCTAAATCAAAACTCTACGCTATTGATGTTTTAGTAACCGAATGCGAAATACCGGGCCCGGCCATCAGGAGTGTAGCCCTGCACCACCACGGCATCGCGCGGCTGAAGGTTTTCCACCGCACGGTTTATATCCGCCTCCTCGTGTATTTCCATTCTATTGATGTGGGTGATGACAAAACCTTCAGGTACTCCATGATTGGCCAGTATACCGCTTGAAATGTTCTCCACCACTACACCATGTGTGATGCCAAACCTCTTTTTGGTGGAAGAGGGTACGGACGAAAATTCGGCCCCCAGGGTAGCGGCAAATGTGGACTCATCAGCAGTTACCACAGCAGTGGTACCCTGCATATTGCGCAGTAAAACATTGAATGTTTTTTCATCCCCTGCACGATTTACCGTTACCGCCACTTTGTCTCCGGGCCTCCTCCGGCCTATCAGTTCCTGAAGCTCACTACTTTTTGTTATTTTCCGGTCGTTCACTGCTATTATCACGTCACCGGTTTGTATGCCCGCCTTTTCAGCCGCGCCTCCTTGAGAAACACCGCCCACATAAACTCCATTTACCACATCAAGATCCATTTCAGCTGAAATACGCGGGGTGATGTCGGAAATATTTACGCCAATAAAGGCCCGTTGAACGGTTCCGAATTCCAGAAGGTCTTCCACCACCTTTTTTACAATATTAGAGGGTACAGCAAATGAATACCCTTCATAAGAACCGGTATGGGTGGAGATCGCGCTGTTAATTCCGATCAGATCACCGGAGGTATTTACAAGGGCTCCACCACTGTTGCCGGGGTTCACAGCGGCATCTGTTTGAATAAAAGATTCAATGGCAGCGCTCTCATCGAGGATGCCAATACTACGGCTCTTGGCGCTTACAATACCAGCTGTAACCGTGGAGGTGAGATTAAAGGGATTTCCAACGGCCAATACCCACTCTCCGATTTGTACGTCATCACTATTGCTGAAGGTGAGAAAAGGAAGATCCTTTGCATCGAGTTTTATCAGAGCTATATCGGTGGTGGGGTCGGTACCCACCACCCTGGCATCATACTCAAGCCCGCTGTTGAGACTCACTTTTATTCGCTTCGCATTTTCGATCACGTGATTGTTGGTTACAATGTAACCGTCCGTTGAGATAATCACACCTGAACCTGAGCCCATTTGTACCCGGGGCTGCATTCCTTGTGGATGACCAAAAAACAGTTCCAATGGGCTTTGGGCCCGGTACTGACTTTCAACGGCTGTGGTAACGTGAACTACAGCATTTACAGTTTTTTTGGCGGCCGCGGTAAATCCTTCTGCTGCATCCGGGCTTAAGCCAGTAAATTTGGCGTTGCAGGATTGAGTTTCAAAATAGGTTTCAACCCGGGGCTTTTCAAGGAATATTTTATAGGCACCCAATGTGAGTGCACCTCCTAGAGCGGAAACGAGGATTATCTTAGCTATATTTTTCATTTATATCAAAGGGTTTAATTTGCAACTTCATTTTTTCAATAACTATTCCAAGGGAATCAGATTGCCGAAAGGGCATTAGATTTAACAGGATTTTAACGGGCAGGTTCCATGAAAATAAGGTTCTGGAAGTATCAGGGAACGGGAAATGACTTTGTAATGCTTGATGGGCGAAGTGACAATTTTTCAGCCCTCAATCAGTCTGTCATTGAACGGCTATGCCACCGGAGGTTTGGTATTGGTGCTGATGGACTGATAATTCTGAGGCCCCACCCGACAGTTGATTTTGAAATGGAATATTATAATTCTGATGGTCTCACAAGTAGTATGTGTGGCAATGGAGGCCGCTGTATTGTCCGCTTTGCGAGTGATCTGGGGATCCACAAGGACCTGTACCGGTTTGAAGCCATAGATGGTTCTCATGAAGCTGTGCTGGAGGGGGGGTTGGTAAGGCTGAAAATGAAAGATGTGAGTTTACCCGGGAAGGTGAGTGGAGACTATTTTCTGGATACCGGTTCGCCTCACCATGTGAGGTTTGTAACCGAAATGCCTGGGGATGAATTTGTTACTGAAGCCCGAAGCATACGTAATCAGGAAGGCTATCGTGACAAGGGTGTTAATGTGAATTTTGTAACGAAGGAAAATGGGGCATTGCACATGCGGACTTATGAGCGTGGGGTGGAAGATGAGACTTACAGCTGCGGCACGGGGGTGACCGCGGCAGCTCTTGTAGCTCACTCGGCCGGATTAATGGATGCCAGTGAAATAAGTATTAAAACAGCCGGAGGCGATCTTTCCGTAAGCTTCCAAAGGAAGAGTAATGGCTATGCGGATATCTGGCTCAGGGGTCCCGCAAAAAAAGTGTTTGAAGGAGAAGTAGAGCTATGAGGTTATTAGAAGGTGATAAAGTGAAGCTGAGGGCTGTGGAGCCGCATGACATTGACCTGCTTATGGCCTGGGAAAATGATACGCCCAACTGGAAGATAAGCGGTACCCTGGCGCCTTTCAGCCGCGCATTACTCCTGGAGTATATCAGGCAGGCTCACCTGGATATATACCAGACGAGGCAGTTACGTTTTATGATTGATACCACAGCCGACAATAACACTATCGGCACCATTGATCTTTTTGAGTTTGACCCCTTTCACCAAAGGGTGGGCCTGGGAATATTGATTGGCGATCCCGCTAAAAGAAATAATGGCTACGCCTCACAATCCGTGGAACTGGTAAAAGATTATTGTTACAAACACCTTGGGGTACAGCAAATTTTCTGCAATATACTGGCTGACAATGAAGCAAGCCTCCACCTCTTTAAAAGAGCCGGTTTTAAAATTAATGGCCAAAAAAAATCCTGGATCAGGGTAGGTGATTCTTTTAAAGATCTATACTTTCTGCAACTTCTTAAATACGAATGAAAAGCCGCTCTTCCAGCAAATTCTTGGTTTTACTCGGCATTACAGGCCTGGTTCTGCTGGTGGGGCGCTGCAGCTTTTTTGATAGCAGAGAGGAGAGTTCGCAGCAAGCTGCCGCTTCTTATCTCAATCATAGCGATACAGTTGATTATGTGGGCATTGAAACCTGCCGGCAATGTCATTTTTCAATTTACGAGACTTATATCCACACCGGCATGGGCTCTTCATTTGGCGTAGCTGATACCAGCAGGAGCATTGCTTCAATAGATGAGAATAGCCTGCTCCACGACCCGCACCTCAATCTTTACTATCACCCGCTTTGGCAGAAGGATACTCTTATACTGAAGGAGTTTAGGTTGGAAGGCGCGGACACCACCTATCTGAAGACTCAAAAGATCGATTATGTGGTGGGAAGTGGTCAGCATACCAATTCTCACATCTTTGAAATAAATGGGTATTTATACCAGGCCCCGTTTACATGGTATGCACAAAAGGGATTGCTCGATCTTCCACCCGGTTTTGAAGGAGGCGCCAATACGCGGTTTAGTCGAAAAATAGGCCTGGAGTGTACTTCCTGCCACAATTCTATGCCAATGGGTTTCGTAAGAGGCTCTATCAACAAATATCATGAAGTGCCGGGTGCTATAGATTGCGAACGGTGCCACGGGCCAGGGGAGTTGCACGTTAAAAGAATGCAGGCAGGTGAATTGGTGGACACTGCGACCGAAACTGACTACTCCATTGTAAACGTAAAAAAACTGCCGCAGGAGCTTCAGTTTGAGGTTTGTCAGCGTTGTCACCTGCAGGGTAATACCGTTTTGGCAGAGGGGAAGTCATTTCTGGATTTTAAACCGGGAATGCGGCTGAAGGAGGTTATGGATATTTACCTGCCACGCTTTTCGAATTCGGGTGATGAATTTATTATGGCCTCGCATGTGGACCGTTTTAAGCAAAGTCCCTGTGTAATAAAAATTCCTAATTCGGATTTCAACTGTATTTCATGTCATAATCCCCACGTAAGCGTAACAAAAACCAAAATTGAAAAATTCAACCAAACCTGTGCGGGATGTCATAAAGGAACTCCAAGGCACGAGTGTACCGCGCCCCTGGCGAAACTACAGGCTATGAACTTCAATTGTGTGGAATGCCATATGCCGCAGTCTACCTCCATAGATATTCCGCACGTTACGGTGCATGATCATAAAATTCAGGTGCCCCGCAAATCGGAACCTTCGGGCCCTAAAAAGTTCCTTGAACTGGTCGCGGTAAACAATCCCGCTCCTGACAAACGAAGCAAGGCAATTGCCTATTTGCAGCAGTTTGAAAAGTTTGAGGCTACACCATTTTATCTCGATAGCGCAAGGTATTTTCTTTCGAAGCTCGGATCCGAAAGGCAGCAGCCGCAACTCTGGGTTCAATACCACTTTTTAAAGAATGACTACCGTGCCATTTACCAGATGGTGACAGGTATAGGTGCAGAAAGGATGCTTCAAAGCCTTAACCAAAAGAGTTATGATAACACCGATGGATGGACGGCCTACCGGATAGGGGAGGCTCTTTACATTTTGCAGGATATAAATCTCGCCAGACGTTTTTATGGCCGTGCTGTAAAGCTCGTTCCGCATAACCCTGATTTTTTGAATAAATATGCCGGAGCATTGGCTTCACAAGACAGCAGTGAAGCAGCCATCCTGCAATTTAAAAAGGTGCTTGCTGAGAATCCTTACCACAAAGAGGCACTGAATAACCTGGGATTTCAATATATGCGAACCGGAGATATGAGGCTGGCCGGGGAGCATATTGACCGGGCTTTGGCGCAGGATCCTGATTATGAAATTGCATGGTTGAACAAGGCTAATCTGGCCATGCTGAAAGATGAGCCTGGTGTGGCCCGAAAAGCATTGAAAGAAGCCCTGCGCATTAATCCACAAAACGCGAAAGCCCTGGCTGCGTTATCCTATTTAAATCAAGAGAGTTGAAAAAAATCATTTACGTTGGACTGGCACTAATTATTATGGGCTGCATTTTCTTCGGATACCTTTATTGGAAGAGGGTATTGGCCATTAATACCACCATGGGTGGTGACAACAAAGTAGAGCTGCTCATACCCACCGGATCGGTTTATGCGGATGTGCTCGATTCACTGGAAGCAAATGATGTTTTGAAAAACATCAGGACTTTTAAATGGGTGGCTGAAAAGAAAAATTATTCGCAGCTGGTAAAGCCAGGCCGCTACGTGCTGGAAGGAGGGATGACCAACAATGAGCTTGTAAATAAACTCCGTGCCGGTGATCAGGATCCGCTTATGCTCACACTCCATGATATCTCGGGAATTCACCAGCTGGCAGGAACCCTTGGATCAAAGCTCGAGCCCGACAGTACTACATTTCTCAACCTGTTTAAAGCCGATGATGCCCTCTCAGCCTTTGGAGTGAATTCTAATACGGTTACCGCCTATTTTTTACCCAACACCTACGAGGTGTGGTGGGATACTTCACCAGCCGCCTTTTTGCAACGGATGCATAAGGAATTCCATAAGTTTTGGACTGAGGAGCGGATGGCAAAAGCAAAAAAGCTGGGATTGACTCCCATAGAGGTGGTGACGCTTGCCTCCATTGTGGAAAAGGAAACGGTAAAGGGGGATGAAAAACCGGTGGTGGCCGGGCTTTACCTCAACCGTCTCGAACGTGGAATGCGGCTTGAATCGGATCCCACGGTTATCTATGGCATCAGGCGTGATAACCCAAACATGCAGATCTATCGGGTTTACAATAAGCACCTTGCCTATGACTCTCCGTATAATACTTACCGCAATACGGGACTTCCGCCAGGGCCGATTAAAATCCCGGCTTTATCGTCAATTGATGCGGTACTCAACCATAAGGAGCATAATTACATTTTTATGGCAGCAGACCCGGAGCGTCCGGGTTACCACAACTTTGCCACCACCTTGCGGCAACATATTGTAAATGCCAATAAGTACCGCAGATGGGCTAGTGAAGCCGGAATTTAACCTATGAAATTCTGCGCAGGCATAGTAATTTTTCTTTCTCTGGGACTCTCTGTCAGGGGCCAGCTATATTCCGACAGGCTTTCCTTCTTTGAAAGTGACACAACTCTTAACCCACCACGGCTTAGAACTGTGATTGGTACGGAGGCTGCCCTTCTGGGAGGTACCTTACTTGCCCTCAATGAGATATGGTATGCCGATTATCCGCGATCCTTCTTCCACTTTTACAATGACGGCAACAACTGGCAGGCGATGGATAAAATGGGACATGCCGTAACTTCCTATTACGTGGGCTATGCGGGGCGGGGGATGTTACAGTGGTCTGGTGTGCCGCACAAAAAAGCTGTTTGGTATGGAGGCACCCTCGGTCTTGTTTTTCTTACGGGAATTGAGGTGCTTGATGGTTTTTCGAAAGAGTGGGGGTTTAGCTGGGGCGATATGGCCGCCAATACAGCCGGAACAGCGTTGTTGGTAGGGCAGGAGCTCCTTTGGAGGGAGCAACGCTTTACCCTCAAATATTCCTTTCACCAAACCGGTTTTTCAGACATAAGACCTGATCTGCTGGGGAACAATTGGGGAGAAAGTGCTATTAAAGACTACAATGGCCAAACCTACTGGTTGTCAGCTAATGTGCACAGCCTAAGCGGGTGGGAAAAATGGCCGCAGTGGCTCAACCTCGCGGCAGGCTATGGAGCTGATGGTATGGTTACGGCTTCATTTCAACCAGTTTTTTATAAAGAAAATCCGCAATACCGCTGGCAAAAACAATACTACCTGGCCCTCGACCTCGATCTGCGAAAAATACCTGTGAAGAGTAAAATGCTGAAGGGAATTTTCCATGCGCTGAATTTTATAAAAGTTCCATTACCTACGCTTGAGATCAATGAAAAGGCAGCACCGGAATTTTACTGGCTATACTTTTAAGGCAGCCCAGGCGAGCCTTAAGAAATGAATGCCCCTGTGGTTGATATCCCAATTTCTTGTTGATTAAGAAAGATAATTTCCGCATCGCTCAGGGCCACACGTGCTTCTTTTAGCTATCCATTTCAGGTAACTCGGCTGGTACATTTTTAAAAACCAGGCTATCGTTCTCCGTGTCAATAAGGATCATTCCTTCCTTGTCCACGCTTCCACCAAGGATGTCTTTGGAGAGCTGGTTCATTATCCTTTTCTGGATCACCCG
>CAZNMG010000007.1:0-2539 GCA_964574075.1 uncultured Owenweeksia sp. | reverse complement strand
ATCCTTTAAAGGCATTGATCTGATGGTGTGCGGTGTGGCCGTTGTTCTGGGCATCCAGTACAAAGGATTTCACGAATTTGATATAACGGCCGATAGTGTTATTTGCCAGCCCGTCAACCTCAGATAGGTACTTGATAAACTCCTGTCTCCAGGGAAGGTCAACATCCTTTATTAAAAACCGCTTGCGCTTGTAGGCTTCGAACCCTTCTAGCTTCCTCAGGATAGTCTTGTACTTCTTTACTGTCCCCTCGCTAACTCCCAGATGACCTTTGTCAGATATTCGAAATGGAAGTCCCTCTACAAAAGCGGATGCATAAGCTGTGAGATAGTCATTCTGTTCCGGTTCAGTTCTATTGAAGAACTCATTGATTATGGCATCCAGCCATACTCCATCAATAGTTTGTCCGGTTGAATTATCCTGGTTGAACTTATCCAGAATGAAGCTCTCAAGCTTTCCAAGCTTCGCCTTTAATTCTTTGGTGACGACATCCTTATCAATGGGTAGCCCTTTTGAAACGCTCCACTTTTTTGGTTCACAGGTCAGTCCTGTCTTCCTCTTATAGGTTTGCCCTCTCCTAATAGATAGCCTGCAATAAATAGGAGCAGACTTGCTTTTGCTTTGGAGCAAAAACTTAATTGTTGCCATGCCGTAATTCTTAAACTCAAGTCAAAGATAGCAGTTTAGTCAACCGTTAGTCAACCGATACTGGACTAAGTTTGCTATAGTTTTACACAGACAAAAATGAAAAGCTGGGGTTTCTCCTTTGTAAATGGAAGGTTCAGAAGGCCCGGCTATATTTCAGGAGGGAAGCGGAAAACCCGATGTAAAGTCTTTTTAGTCCCACCAGCTCCACAAATCAAGCTCCGCTGCCAGGCGGGGCGTAGTATTTGAGAGAGTCACGCTTCAGGCGGTGGCTCCACAACTTAAAACCTCAACGAGTTAATTTATAACTGGTTGAGGTTTTTTTTGTAACGTATGCCCCTGTAATTAAAAGAAGCTGCTGACAAGCCTCGGGTATAACCGGGTGCCTTAATCTTTTTACCTTGTTCTCCCTAATCAACTATCGCTATGAAAAATTATCTACGGTTTCTTTTATTTCTCGTCCTATTTGCTGGCTGTGTTCCTCAGCAACACCCACTAACAAAGATCAATCGGGAAGTAAATTATTATGGTTTCGATTTTACCGAATATGCAGAGGAAGGTTTTCATATCACACCCGAACCCTACCAAGGGGGCTATACTCCAGTCGGGTTACTTGCAATCGAAATATATCCAGAAGCTAAGTATGCAGTTACCGGCAGAACCGTAGATGCGAACGGCTACCCCGTCACACAGTATGAATGGATTGTGACTAAGGATAAGGCTCAGTCTGCAATTGATAGTCTGGTGAGCATCGGAAAAACCATGGGTGCTAATGCGATTGTAAACTTCAAGTATTCAAGTGTGACAAAAAATTACTCCAGACTTACCAATCCCACTTTTTTGGAGGGATATAGGGTCGAAGGGTTTGCAATAAAACGGGAGTTTTGATAACCGTGATCTAGAGACTCCCCCTCAGGCCTAACATTTTTAAGGAGGGCCAAAATCCAGCAGCTTCATCAAATTTTTCCCCAGAACACCCTCATTTTAAAAAGCTTTACTAAATTCATCCCGTCATAAACATAAAACTCTATAACTATGGAAAATTGTGGAAACCTTGAGTACTCGACCCGTTGCAATGATGAAGGGCAGCTAGAGTTGGAAATGAGGAATTCGAGTGACAGCCAATGGGCTGAAATTTGGATCTCTCTTCCGGGAGGTACTGAAATTATTGATCCCGAGGGAAATTTAGTTTATAAAGTCGAAAATGATTCAGATCAACCACTTCGGGGCAGAATAAGAGTTCCCTTTCAAAATGCGTAATTAATGATTCTCACTAGGAGTTTAAAAGATGTTTTCCTTATAATCGCCTGTATCTTTATTCCATTCCTCCCACTGCTCTATATGCTTTTTCCCTTTTCGGCAAAACTCTGGGGGTTTCAAATAATAGGTTATGGTGATTGGCAGGTGGCGATATGGACTGTCGGAATTACAATGCTTCCCACGCTGATCAGCGGTATAGCACTGGTATACCTCCCTTTAAAGAAAATTAATTTACTCTCTTTCTTTTTGATAGTGGCTTTTTACACTTCAGCCTGGCAGCTTTGGAACGCGGTGTTTCCCTTTCGGGATTTCAATGTTTACGGTATCTCCCAATTCCTCGCCATTTCCACCCTCCTCGTTAGTATCATACTTTTCTTTAAGCTTCGGAAATCACGCAGCGAGAGGGAGAAGAAGGAGGATCTTCTGCGCATCATCGATCAGATGACCAAGGAAGACCTGCCGCAGCTGTTTCTGGAGTTTGCCAACATCGGCTACTTTGTGGATTCTATCAATGAGCCGGAGCTCACCCAATCGTGGAGAAATGTGCTGAAAAACCAGGTGACCCTCGGCAACGAAGTGGTTACCGCCACCATCCTCAAACTGGAGGAGACGAAAACACACAACCTGTAAGTAATT
>CAZNMG010000006.1:0-4018 GCA_964574075.1 uncultured Owenweeksia sp. | reverse complement strand
AGATATTTGGTGCTCATCACGGAGCATTCCAGGTGCCAGCCGGGGAAGCCTTCACTCCAGGGCGAGTTCCACCGCATAATATGTGAGGGTGAGGCTTTTTTCCAGATGGCAAAATCAAGGGGACTGCGTTTTTCGGCCTGAGCTTCAAGTTCTCGGGAGCCGCTTATCAACTCTTCTATTTTTCTGCCGGAAAGCTTACCGTAATCATTGTCGCGGTTGTATTGCTCCACATCAAAATACACGGAGCCATTTTCCTCGTAGGCCAGACCGGCTTCAATAATTTTCTTCACCATCTCAATCTGCTCCACAATATGGCCTGTAGCCGTAGGCTCAATACTGGGAGCAATGGCGTTGAATTTCTCCATAACTCCATGAAAGCCGAGGGTATAGCGCTGCACGATTTCCATAGGTTCCAACTTCTCAAGTCGGGCTTTTTTGGCGATTTTATCCTCTCCTTCATCAGCATCATCCACGAGGTGGCCGGCATCGGTAATATTGCGCACGTACCGTACCTTATAGCCCAGATGGCTCAGGTAACGGTACACCATATCAAAAGTGATAAAGGTGCGGCAGTTGCCGAGATGTACATCACTATAAACCGTGGGACCACAAACATACATCCCCAGGTGGGGCGCATTCAGGGCCTCAAATTTTTCTTTTTTTCGCGTAAGCGAATTGTAGATGTACAGATCGTTTTCCTCGTACAAAGCCATTATAAACGGAGAGATTAAGCGTCAAAAGTGGTTTTCATATTGATAAAATCCAGGAAGTCGCGCTTTATGCTGTCATTCTGAAACTGTCCACCGAACTCTGCGGTAACGGTGCTGCTTTCAATGTCGCGGATGCCCCGGGAGTTTACACAAAGGTGTTTGGCGTCAATCACACAGGCCACATCCTGGGTGTTCAGTGCTTTCTGAAGGGCCTGCACGATTTGCTTCGTCAATCGTTCCTGCACCTGGGGCCGCTTTGCAAAATAATCGACTATGCGGTTCATTTTGCTAAGGCCAATCACCGTACCGCTTGAAATGTAAGCTACCTGTGCACGCCCTACGATAGGAAGAAAATGATGTTCGCAGGTTGAGTAAACAACTATATTTTTCTCTACAAGCATTTCACCATACTTATACTTGTTTTCAAAAGTACTGGCCCGGGGTTCCTTTTCCGGATCGAGGCCGGCAAAGGTTTCTTTTATGAACATTTTGGCAACGCGAAGAGGAGTACCTTTCAGGCTGTCATCGGTAAGGTCGAGGCCCATGGTATCCATAATGTTTTCAAAATTCTTCCGGATGATCTCGATTTTCTCTTCTTCAGATTTCTCAAAAGCATCCTTCCGCATGGGGGTTTGGGCGCCAGAAGATATATGGGCGTCACCAATATCATCTGTTCTGAATGTGATCTCGTTGTCTTTTACCTTACTCATTGAATGTAATTTACCACCTTTTAGCTATGGAGCTAACGCCTCTGTTTTTAAGGACGGCAAAGGTATATAATAATGCCTGTTAAAGCATTCGGCTTTTACTGTTTCACCATAGCCCCCGCTGATGAGAGAGTGAAAGATCCATTTCAGATATCCTACTCAGGCAACTGGTCGTCAAGGTAGGGAGCTCCGTCCTGAGTAATCGCCTGTTCAATATTTTCTGCCTTTGTGGCCACTCTTCTGGTTTCGGACAGTAATTCAGCATACAACTCGTTTACAATAGCGATGTTCTCCCGCTGAGTTCCCGTGGGTGCCGAAGTGTTGGAGTAGGATTGCCACGTGATCATTCCCATTCGGTCAGATAGCGAGGGAGGTGTTTCAAACTCCCTTTTAGCTAAGCTATTATCTCCGAAAAGGCCGATTTTTATCCGGGCGAGGTCGTATTCCAAAGCTCGCAAAGAATCGAGCATACTAAGCTCCACACCGGGTGTGTTTCTGGCATTGGCCTTCAGTTTTTCTATTCTTTTCTCCAGCTCCGAAACATAATTTTCAAGGGCTGAAACTTTGCGATGCATGGCTTCTGCCTCACGCTGAAATTTCAATAGTTCCTCAGGCTCCTCAGTTAAAAATGTATTGTTTTCCAGCCAGTTGAGTTGAAAATCAACCGGTTCAGAAAGAGCCTGTAAATTTCCATCCTCTGAGAGGTACATCCTCACGCTGTACTTGCCCGGTAGTGCCAGGTGGGCAGAACCTGCTTTGGTGACCGGGCTTTCCTTTTCGCTTACATTTACAACTGAACTGTAAGTACCATCCCAGTTTACGCGTTGTACGCCAGCTGATGGTGTTTGGGTAAAACGACTGATTTCATTTCCCTGGGAATCACTGATAACAAACAATAGGTAGGGCTTTTCCTCAAGATCCTCGGCACGCAGGTTTTCCTTTGGGGGATATTTTAGCGGTTCATCTTTTTTCGAAAGTTCCTTTTCCTTTTCCTGTCTTTCTGCCTGAAGTGATTTAGGGGCTTCCTTCATATAATAGGTTATCACGGCACCAAGAGGAGGATTATCAGCAGTGTAATAGGTGGCACCCTGAAATCCGGTTTTGCCATAACCGAGAGGTTGAGCTTCCATAAAGACCAAACCATCCTTCACATCAAAAAGATGAGCTTTATTTTCCAGAAGTTCACTGCTGATCTCCCTTAGTGGCGAGTAATCATCAAGTACGTAAAAGCCACGCCCGAAGGTCGCTACCACCAGGTCGTTTTCCCTTTTTTGAATTTCCATGTCGCGGATGGCAATGGTAGGAATTCCGGCCTTTAACTGCTGCCAGTTCTGTCCGCCATCAATTGTAAAGAAGACGCCAAATTCCGTTCCTGCAAAGAGCAGATCTTTGTTGATATGATCTTGCTTTATAGAATATACGGAGCCTTTTTCGGGAAGGTTTCCGCTGATGGACGTCCAGCTGCTTCCCCTGTTTGTGCTTTTTAAAATGTACGGTTTAAAGTCTCCGTTCTTGTGGTTGTTGAAAACCGCAAAAACAATATTCTCATCATAGAGGGAGGCCAGCACCTGGTTTACATAGGTGTTTTTGGGTACTCCCGAAAAATTATCTTCACGGTGCCAGTTTTGTCCGCCATCCTCAGTTATATGAATAAGACCGTCATCGGTGCCGATGTAGATGAGATCCTGCCTGAGAGGAGATTCCTCCAGGGCTACAATATTACCATACTGCGATGTAGATTTATCATAAGCAATGGCATCTACACTTTGCACCTTGCCCATCACCGGCAGGCTATGACGATCGATTTGCTGGGAAAGGTCATCACTGATGGTAGTCCATGAGTTTCCCTGATCGGTACTTTTAAAAACCTTATTGGCGGCAAAGTAGAGGGTTTTGTGATTGTGCGGGCTGATGAGTAAAGGTGCATCCCAGTTCCAGCGGTAGGCGGGTTCATCCTTACCCGGCATTGGTTTAATGCCTACACTTTCACCGCTCTTCCGGTCGTACCGCACCAGCCACCCGTATTGCGCCTGGGCATAAACAATGTCAGGATTTACCGGGTCGATCTGGCTTTCAAAGCCATCACCCGTGTTGGTAACATACCAGTCGGAATTAACGATACCCCGGCTGTTGATGGTGCGGGAAGGGCCGCCCAGGCTGAAATTATCCTGGGTTCCTCCGTAAACGTTGTAAAAGGGTTGGGCATTATCCACAGAAACCCGGTAAAACTGGGTTACGGGAAGATTGGGTTTGAACTGCCAGTTGTTGCCTCCATCATAGGTTTCATAAAGCCCCCCATCTGAGCCTACGATCATCTGTTCGGGGTTATTGGGATTAATCCAAAGACAATGATCATCCACATGGCGGCTTTCGCGGGGCACGCGCTCCCATGTTTTACCGCCATCCCTGGTTACGTGCAGGTAGGTATCGAGGCTGTAAACAACATCAGGATCAGTAGGATGGGGAACCATTTCTATGTAATAGTTACCGCTGGTGTTGTATTCATTCTGAAAATGAAAGGAAGCACCCCGGTTGTCAGACCGGTAAACGCCATGGCCTTCAACCATTGCGTAGATCCGGTCAGGATTGGTGGAAGGAATG
>CAZNMG010000005.1:0-3380 GCA_964574075.1 uncultured Owenweeksia sp. | reverse complement strand
TCTGCTTAAACGGTGTTAGTACAATAAACCTTTTTATGAAAATCGGGATAATAGGCTCCGGAAATATTGGTGGAACCCTGGGCAGACATTGGGCTCAGGCCGGGCATGAAGTAATGTTCAGTTCACGTCATCCGGAAGAATTAAGAGAGATGGCTGACTCTATTGGTGCCAAAGCAGGCATGGTGAGTGAGGCTGCAGACCATGGTGAGGTTTTGCTGCTGGCCATTCCCTTGAAGCACAATGAAATGGTGGCCAATGAACTGGGAGATCTAGAGGGGAAAATTTTGATTGATGCCACCAATCCCTACCCCGGAAGAGACGGTGAGATGGCTCAGCGAATCATTGACGATAAAGACGATACTTCAACAGCTTATACTGCAAGGCTCTTTCCCGGAGCCAGTGTAGTAAAGGCTTTTAATTCAGTGTATTATAAGGTTCTTCTGGAAAGTGCATTCCGTGCAGGTGACGAACGCATAGCCATACAAATAGCCAGCGATGATGCAACTGCCAAAGACACAGTAAAACATCTTATTGAAGACATCGGCATGGCCCCTCAGGACATGGGTGGTCTTTCTGATGGGAAATATTTTGAACCCGATGCTCCCTTTTACAATCGCAACTTCACCATAAGGGAAGCAGAAAAGTTGAGGAAGGAACTGTCGTAAAAGCGGCTGTTGAACGTTTTTTTAATTTTCCCTGTTGATTTCAAAAAACGCCCTATGAAAAGCTATTCAACTGAAATTACCATTAACAAACCTCTTCACGAGGTAACGCGGCTTTTTACGGCCATTGAGCATTACCCGGATTGGCAGCCCAACCTGGATGAGTACAACACGTTTGAAGGTGCACCCACACAAACCGGAGCGAAGTCGAAGATCGTGTATAAAGAAGGCCGTAATGATGATGTGAAAATGGTAGAAACGGTACTCCAAAATGACCTTCCGGAAATGTACAGGGTGAAAATCAGCACCGATGGAGTGATAAGCTATCAGGATCACTCATTTATACAGGAAGGCGAAAACCAAACCTCCTACCGTATAGAAACCCGTTACGACCTGGATGGCCTGATGACACTGATGAATATTCTCAATCCTAATCATTTTAAGAAGCAGACAGAAGAATTTATGG
Organism: uncultured Owenweeksia sp.; assembly: GCA_964574075.1. Lineage (GTDB taxonomy): Bacteria > Bacteroidota > Bacteroidia > Flavobacteriales > Schleiferiaceae > Owenweeksia. The sequence continues at coordinate 2,252 of CAZNMG010000005.1, read as the reverse complement.
ACAGTTTTAAGAAGTTTGCGGAAAGCCGCTAAGGTGAATCCCTCCAACCACACCTGCAGCAAAGTAGAGACCTCTGTTTTTCCGTCTGCAATCAGCTCTTCATTCTTAAAAACAGGAACCCGCCTCTTTGTGGTGTTACTTGCACTATGGTGTAACGGCATTGCGGCCCAGGATTTCGTTGACCTGGCGAAGATCTATTACAGTAGTTCTCCGGGAAATCAATTTGATTCCACTTCAGAAACATCGGATATTACCGAAATTGGAGCGGAATTTCTGCTGCCGGTTCCACTTAAGAACAACAATGTACTGATTACCGGACTGGCCCTTGATAAGACCACCGTTACTCCCGGCATCAATAAAGAGCCCATTGAACTTTACACTATAAACCCGAGGCTGGGAATCAACTTGAAGCACAGCGAAAACTGGACAGGGCAATATATTTTGTTGCCCCAGGTAGCCTCTGACCTTGAAGGACCTCTAACCTGGGATGACTTTCAATTGGGATTTATCAGTGTGTTGAGCTACCGCTTCCGGGAAGATCTGGCGTATCGCGCGGGAGCATACTATAACTCCTCACTTTTTGGCCCGGGCACATTTGTTATAGCAGGTTTCTACTACCGGTCGCCTTCCCAAAAGTGGACCTTTGATTTTACAATGCCCGTCTGGGCGGATATCAACTACAAACTTTCAAGCCGCTGGAGCACCGGCCTCCGCTACGATGGTATGCTGCGCTCATACTTTCTTAACCAGCCACTTTTTTCGGAGGAGAGCGAATACCTCGCAAAATTATCTCCGGAAATTACCGGCTATCTGCAGCTTGCCGTTGCTAAGAATTACATTTTACAGCTAAAGGTCGGGCATTCTGTGGGCCGCGGGTATCGCATTTTTGATAAGGATGACCGCATCGATCTCGGTTTTACCGGCATCAATTTTGGCGATAGGCGCAAGCAGCTCAACACCGATTTTGCCGATGGCTTCATCCTTCAGCTGCGGTTTCACTATCGCCTGTTCCTTAAAGACATACAGCAGGTGCCAGCATCCTCGTGAAGATTCAATATATTTGATAGATGAGCTTCGGAGCGGGACATGCAATGGATATGATCGGCCGTTTGAAAAACAACGAGCTGATGCGAAAGAGAAGAGGCAAATACCTCCGGACGAAAATTCTATATGAGGACATCGCCCGTAAAAGGGAAATTACCTTAGAAAAGGCGTCTCCCGCCATTTTAGCGGAAATCCGCCAGCAGGTGCAGCTAAGGCAACGACAAACCAATAAAAGGAATCTAGCAATTCTCATACTGGTGACCTTGCTGGTGGTTTTTATGATATCGTTGCTATTTATAGATAGTTGGCTTTGATCTATATGAAAGTGCCTTTGAGGTAAAACTCTTTAAACACATAGGAACATAGGCCACATAGTCTTAAAGCCCCATCATCAGAGATATGAGAATTGAACCGTAATAGCGATCCTCTGTGCCCTATGTGTCTATGTGGTAAAAATTTTAATAAACACATAGGTTTTGATCCCCTCATACCTCTATTATCAGAAGGATGCAAAAAACAGGATAAAAGTGCTCTGTTCAAACGACCTTCACCCCAGCTATATCAGGCATCGGAATAGTATAGCTGTCCTCTGTGTCCTATGTGTCTATGTGGTAAAACTCGGAGTAAAACACATAGGAACATAGATCACATAGTGTTGATCCGTTCCAATCATTATCGGTTTATCCTTCAGGTAAATCCCTGAAAAACTCATTCACCATCGTTTTCTGCCCTTCCTTAAAAATATTGATCACATTGAAGTTTATGAGAATGCCTTTGGGTTTTTCAAGCAACTTCATGTAGGTAAGAAGTTGTGCCTCAAAAATCGGGGCCATTGCTTCCACGGCTTTTAATTCAATCACTATCGCATTCTCCACAATAAAATCACACCGGAGCAAAGTTTCAATTTCCAATCCTTTATAGTCTACCGGGACTTCTAAATGCCGCTGAAAAGGCATTCCTAAAAGTTGAAATTCCTTGGCCAGACATTGCTGGTATACGCTTTCCAGCAGACCCGGACCTAATTGCCGATGTACCTCTATGCAAGCTCCAATAATTTTGTAGGTAAGGTCATCCAGATATTTTTTGGTCATACTGGTTGATTTAATTATATGAAGCAAGATAAGATACATGTTGCAAATCTCCTTCTATATGTACTATGTGACTGTGTGGTCAATTTTTAAACACATAGGCACATAGAACACATAGGG
>CAZNMG010000004.1:0-10157 GCA_964574075.1 uncultured Owenweeksia sp. | reverse complement strand
CCAGGTCAAAGAATTTAGCCAACCCTTTTATATTATCTCCACCAGCACTACCTAGGCTATCTGAAATGTCAGCTGCAACAGTTCCGATAAAGTCATTGTATTGTACGTCTGCCTTCATATTATTAGATTTTTGAGATTGTTAATTCATTGATAGGAAAGGTATAGATTAGGTGAACTTTGTTGAAGTCATTATACCCACAAACGGCATAGTCCCCTTTAATTTCTCTTACTGTCATTATCCCTTTTTCCTTGTCTATGTCAGGGTTTTTATGTCTTACCCTGCTATTCTTTGTAATCATATTGTCTGTTTGGTTTTAATTGCTGGCAATGGTTTGAGTAAAGCTAGTGCGGTTTTCCGAGATTTTGAAAAAGGAACTGATAGTTTCTTTTTCAGAAGTCCTGGACAACCGAAGACGTAGAGGTCTCATTAGATTTACTTTGTGTTAGCTGTAGTTTTTTAATTTTTCAAAGGAGTTTTTAATAAAAGGAATGTCTTCATTTTCTGTATATTCTTTCCAAAGTACTGTTCTTCCGTCAACATTGGGTTCTGCTGAAAAAAGTTCTTTATTAACGGGTTCTTGAAATCGGCTATCAAGTTCGTTTATTATTTTTTCTAAAGAATCACCTAAATGGTCAAAGGATCTCCCTACTGATAGGTTTTGTTGTTCTACCCCTTTGTATTTTGGGAAATACACTGCATTTTTTGTTTTCCTTATTTCAAATATCAATGTCTGTGCGCCCATACAATACCTTAGACATGTCTCAAATGAATTGTTTTGGGAGATGTCAACGATGAGTTCTGTTATAGTTTGTTCTTTGTAATTTTTAAAATGTAAATAGCGTTGACTTCCAATCAGAAATGGAATCGTTAATCCGGATTTTCCTCTTTCTCTTTGTTCTTGTAATAAAATTTCCCAGTACTTCATTCTGTGTCAAATTACAGCTAACGTCTGTATCACCGCAAAGGTATGTTTACACGTTCTTAGCATACTGGTTATAATGGGTTGCAATATAGCGAGTTATATTTTTAATAGGACCCAAACCTACCTTGTGCTTTGTGGAAAATTCTTTGGAGCCCGGTTGTAAAGTGGGCATGGTTGAAATCCTTCTATAACACCGGTGTCAGTGGCTGACATCAAAAATAAAGGTTTCGCCCTTTCACCCCACCTCCTTCCGCAGCACCTCCAGTGGCGGGCTTTTGATCACACTGCGGCTGTTGCTCAGCCCGATGATCACCACCAGAAAGGTAATGCCCGGCACCAGCACCAAAAAGGGAATTACAGCAGGGGCAAAGGCGGCATCGAAGGCAAACCAGGCCAATAAACCACTGCTGACCACCGAAAGAAGAAGCCCCGCAAAGCTGCCCAGCAACCCGAGGTACAGGTATTCCAGCGCGGTGATCTTCAGCACCTGGCTGCTTCGCGCCCCAAGCGTTCGTAGCAGCACACTTTCGCGGATGCGCTGGTACTTACTGGTGCGCACAGCGCCCACCAATACAATGATGCCGGTAAGGATACTGAAAAACGCGAGGAAGCTGATCACCCACGAAATGCGGTTCAGAATACTTTCCACCAGGCTCAGCATTTGGCGGAGGTCAAAAATGGAAATGTTGGGAAAGGCCTTTACCAGCTTCTGCTGAATAGCCGCAGAAGCCTGTTCATCGGGTGCTGTGGTAGTGAGCACGTGAAACTGGGGCGCATCCCCGAGTACACCTTCCGGAAATACAATCGAAAAATTCATTTGCAGGCGCGTCCAGTCCACCTCACGAATACTGCCGACCACCGTTTTCATCAGCACACCCTGCACATTAAAAACCACTTCATCACCAACATCTACAAGGGCGTCTTCGGCAAAATTCTCGCTCACCGAAATCACCACCCGCCCATCATCCTCAGCAGCTTGCCCTTTCCATTCCCCTTCAACAACCGACTCCGAACCGATGAGCGAATCGCGGTAGGTGACCCGGAATTCGTGGTTCAGGATCCAGTTGTTAATTTCACTGGTGGTATCCTTCCGCAACTGGTTCACCGAAACACCATTGAGGCTCTGCACCCGCATGGTCACAATGGGAATAAGATCCTGGATGGGCAGGTCTGCTTCAGTCACCATTTCGGCCACTGCCTGGGTCTGCTCCGTTTGTACATCAAAAAGGATCATGTTGGCAGCATCTTCACTGTTTCCTACAGAAACCTTTTCCAGGAGAAAGTCTTTGGTGAAATACAGGGTGCTGATGAGGAAGGTGCCCATACCTATGGCGAGCACCAGGGTCAATGTCTGGTTTTGAGGCCGGAACAAGTTCAGCAGACTTTGGCGCGCCACAAATCCCCATGAGGAGGGGAAATATTTTTTCACTCCGCGCATGAGCAGCACGGCTACACCGGCCAGCAGGGCAAAGGTTACCAGCAGCCCGCCTACAAAAGAGAGGGAATAAAGCCAGTCCTGAAGCAGCCAAAGTGAAAAGAGGAAGATAAAAACCAGGATACCCGCCAGCACCACCAGCCGCACATTCCGTGAACCGGGAAGTTCTTCATCGGAGATGCGCAAAGCCTGAAGCGGGCTGGCGTACCAGATACCCAGAAGCGGAATGAGGGCAAACATTACCGACATTATCACGCCCAGTAAAATCCCCATAAGAATAACCGGCCATGCGAAACCGATGTGTACATCTACCGGAAGGAAATCCTGCAGAAAGAGTGGAAACAACTGCTGTAATCCAATTCCAACTGCCGTGCCGATAAGTGCTCCCACCAGTCCCATACCCGCTATCTGGAGGAGGTAAATGGAAAAGGTTTGCCTGCGGGTGGCGCCCACGCAACGCAGTACGGCCACCGTGCTCAGCTTTTCCTTCACATAAATATCAATGGAACTTGCTATTCCTACGCAACCAAGAAGAAGGGCAATGAAAGCCACCAGGTTGAGAAATTTCCCGAAATTCTGGTAATTGTCGCCCATCCTTTCGCTGGTGGAGGTGTGGGTGTCAAGATCTGCGTCTTCGGCATCAAGAATTGGATCAAGGGTTTCATCCAGCAATTCCATGTCGGTGCCTTCTTCGGCAAGAAAGTAGTATTCATATTCGAGCCGGCTGCCCGTTTGGAGCAGGCCCGTTTCATCGAGAAAGCGATAGGGAATGAAAACCGGTGGCGCAAGGGTAGAGGAGACCTGCGACCTTCCGGGAACGGAAAGGATCCTTCCGGCAATAGGGAGTTTTACTTCTCCAATGGAGATACTGTCCCCGGGCTCCAGTCCGAATTGAGTCATCACCGTGGCATCCACCAGAGCCATTCCTCTTTCCTGGTAGTTTTCGGCCGCTGAAGCGGGATCGGTTTCCAGTTTTCCGTAGAGCGGAAAATTTCCATGTACACCTCTTACCCGCACCAGTTTGGTGGCTCCTTCCGGGAAGGCAGCCATGGAAGCGAAGTTCACCTCGCGGGCATCCGATCCCCCGAGGGAATCGATGATGCGCTGCACTTTTTCATTTGGGGGATGATTGCTGTCGATGATAAAATCAGCGCCCATCAGCGACTTCGACTGCAGGGTAATATTGTCTTTCAGGTTTTTGCCAAAAGACTGGATCGCCACCACCGCAGCAATACCCAGTACAATGGAAGCCATAAAGAGCATGAACTTCCGCCCACTGGCCCTGCCGTCTCGCCAGGCCATTTTAAGGAGCCAACCTATACCTGCGGGTGTTTTACTGCTCACAATGCTGCGGTGCTTTCGTTCGAAACTACCTTTCCGCCTTTGAGCCTGAGGATGTGTTGATTTTTGCGGGCCAGTTCCATATTATGGGTAACCATCACAAGAGTTGTTCCCGCATCCCTGTTGAGATCGAAGAGCAGGTCGATCACCTTTTCGCCTGTCTCTTCATCCAGGTTTCCCGTGGGCTCATCGGCAAAAAGAATGGAAGGGTTGTTGGAAAAAGCCCGTGCCAGCGATACGCGCTGTTGTTCACCACCCGAAAGCTGGGAAGGGTAGTGGTGCGAACGATCGGCAAGGCCCACTTTATCGAGCAGGTCCATCGCTATTTTGCCGGCTTTTTTAATGCCCTGCAGCTCCATGGGCACCATTACATTTTCGAGGGCAGTAAGCGTAGGGAATAGCTGGAACGATTGAAAGATGAAACCCACCTTTTGGTTCCGTAGGATCGCCCGCTCATCTTCATCAAGGGTGCTGAGTTCCGAACCTGCCAGCACAACACTTCCCGAGGACGGGCTGTCCAGACCGGCACACATACCGAGCAGCGTTGTTTTTCCGCTTCCTGATGGGCCTACTATGGCGAAGGTATCTTGCTCGTTGATCGTAAAGTTTATTTCATCGAGAACCACAAGTTCACGTGAACCACTGCGGTAGGTTTGGGAAAGGTTTTTGACTTCTAAAATGGCAGGCATTCAATAAGGCTATTTAGAGGTTTAAAAAGAGCGGGCAAAGTTTAAAACAGCCGTCCATACTTTCGGTTACTTTACCACATTAAGCTAACTTCACCCTCAGGAACGTACAAAGCAAAGAAATGATTCATTCCAACTCACATCCGTTCATTCCGGTAAAGTTTTTTCTGTCACTCCTGTTTCTGGTGTTCATCGGTTGTACGGAGCAGCCGCGTGAGAGGGAAGTTGCCGGGAAGAAGGAGAAGATTCAGGCGCAGAAGGAGGAAAAGGGAGTTATATTGTTTTTTGGGAACAGCCTTACAGCAGGCATGGGTCTCGATCCGGAGGAAGCTTTTCCGGCAGTAATCCAGGATAAGATCGACAGCCTCGGGTTGAATTATGAGGTGATAAATGCGGGCCTGAGCGGGGAAACCACAGCGGGTGGCAAAAATCGGGTGGGCTGGGTACTCGATCAGCCGGTTGATGTTTTTGTACTGGAACTGGGCGCCAATGACGGATTACGCGGTCTTCCGCTGGAACAAACGCGGCAAAACCTGCAGGCGATAATTGATACGGTTCGGAAAACAAACGCTGAAGCTGAGATTATCCTTGCCGGAATGCAGATCCCACCCAATATGGGTGCAGCCTATACCTCAGAATTCCGGAAGATATTCCCTGAACTGGCCGAAAAAAATGAGGTCCATTTCGTTCCTTTTTTGCTGAAAGGGGTAGGCGGTGATCCTGATCTCAACCAGCCGGACGGTATTCATCCCACCGCTGAAGGCCAGCGCATACTGGCGGAGAATGTGTGGGAGGTTTTAAAGGAGGTGATCGATACCCAAAAGGGTTATCAGCAGTAAAATGATCTGAAAAGGAATATGCTGGGTCGTAAGAATGACCAGTCACTGCTGCTGAGAGTAAGAAAATCCAGAGGTAAAAGGTGAAGAAAAGAATTTTCTCTGCTGCATAAGTCTGCGTTTGGAGCAACTTTTATATTTGCTTTTTAAAGTCCGGGAGGTGAAAATTTCCCGGAGACCCGGGATGTAGCGCAGTTGGTAGCGTACCACGTTCGGGACGTGGGGGTCGCTGGTTCGAATCCAGTCATCCCGACTGGGGAGAAACATCCAGACAGCGAGGTGTAAGCCCTTTGTATTATGTATGATGTATTAGGTAGGTTGTACAAGGCTTCTCCGCATCAAACCACAAACAACGAACCCCAAACCTCGAACTTCCGCTTTTACCACTTCACCAACACACTTCCCCAGGTAAAGCCGCTGCCAAAGGCCGCCATGCACAGGAGGTCTCCCGACCGGAGCCTGCCCTCGGCTACCGCTTCGCTGAGAGCAATGGGAATAGAAGCCGCAGTGGTATTGCCGTATTTCTGAATGTTGTTGAAAACCTGCTTGTCACTCAATCCCATTTTCTGCTGGATGTACTGGCTGATGCGAAGATTGGCCTGGTGCGGAATGAGAAGATCAATATCCTCTGCTTTATGACCTGTGGCTTGTAAAGCTTCATTGATCACCTCCTGGAAACGGGTGACGGCATGTTTAAAAACAAAGTTACCGTTCATATAGGGGTAATAGGATTCATCGGAAGGGTCGTTTTCATTCATGATCCGATCCACCCAATGTGACGTACTCGGGCTGATCAGTGCCAGTTCACGTGCGTGCTTACCTTCCGAATGGAGGTGGGTGGTCAATATTCCTTTTCCTTCTTCCTCCGTGGGCTGGAGGATCACGGCTCCGGCACCATCACCAAAAATCACCGACACGCCCCGGCCGCGGGTGGTTTTATCCAAACCCCCACTATGGTTTTCAGAGCCGATGAGCAGGATGTTTTTATATGTACCGGTGCGGATAAACTGATCAGCTACCGAAAGTCCGTAAATAAAACCGGAGCATTGGTTTCGGACATCGAGGGCTCCTATTTCCTTAATGCCCAGTTGCTCCTGCACCATTACACCTGGTCCGGGAAAATAATAGTCTGGGGAGAGGGTCGCAAAAACGATAAAGTCGATATCTTCAGGAGTGATGCCTGCATTTTCCATGGCCTTGCGGGCGGCCTTGGTTCCCATGGTACTTGGCGAATCATCGGTAGCGGGATCCACCCACCTTCTTTCTTTTATTCCCGTGCGCTCCTGAATCCACGCATCATTGGTGTCTATCATTTGAGCGAGGTCATCATTGGTCACTACATTTTCGGGAACATAGTGTCCTACGCCAGCAATCCGTGTTCTGATCATGAAGAATCTTTTATACAAAGAAAAGTGAAATTGACTGAAAGAGCAGTGCCGCTTCAACAAACCATCGCATTTGATGCCTGTTTACTTTTCTGTACCTTAGAGTATTAATTGTAAAACCACCAGCTATGGAAACTGTAAAACCATTAAATAAATGGGCTAACGCACATACCTACTACGCAGTGGATATTGCCCGGATCGCCCTGGGCATCTTCCTGTTTTATAAAGGTGTCAGCTTTTTTACGGATACCGGCTATCTGCTCAACGTGCTCGAGCCTTTCCGCGATCTTGGAGGTACGCTATTCATTGTTCACTATGTAGCCTCTGCCCATCTTGTTGGCGGAGTGCTTATTACTTTTGGCTTGCTCACCCGCTGGGCTATTTTGGTACAATTGCCAATTTTAATAGGCGCAGTGATCGTAAACTTTATGGGAGAGCTTGCCGTGGTTGACCTTCTTACTTCTGCGATAGCACTCTTTCTTTCCGTGTGCTTCCTGGCCTATGGTTCCGGAAAGCACTCAGCTGATTATTTTTTCAAAATGCAGCAGTAGAGCAGGAACTGGTTCAGGAAATTATTTTTACCAGCCATAATATCACGGCTATCAGAAGGGCTACTATGCCAATGATCAGGAGTAGAATGCCTCCGAGAATCTCCAGGAATTCGAGGGCCAGTGCGCCAATTCCAATCAGGACTAAAAGAAGAATAATTTTTTTCATAAAAAACGGGTGATAATATAAATAGAAGTTGCTTTTGGAATGATAATCATTGGCGGGCTGCGGTCCACTTTATGGTGTCGAGTATGGTGGTGTGAAAGTAACCTTTGCCGCTGAGGCTGGGATAAAAATTACCTTTAACAATACCAACTTTGTTGTTGCTTACTTCGATGGTACCGTCCACCACACCTTCATTATCAACAGCTCCGGTTAATTCGCTCGTAACCCCGCTGGCATTGAGGATGTAGTAAAATTTCCCCTCTGCATCCACTTGCAGCACAAAGGAGGTATCCATACGGAAGTCGTTGATATCCACCTTCCACTGGCCTGCATAGTACTTTTGAATATTGTTGATCTCACCTGAGGTTTTCTTACAGGCAATCACACCAGAAACAATAAGCAGGAGGTAAAGGAACCGCATCATAGCCGGATTTTTATGGGATGAAATTAAATTATTTTTTCCGGTTGTCAACTCCGCCACTTTGTCACAAATTTATCCTGCGGCACATCAGTTGCTCTTCGGTGGAACGGAATTCGAATATAAGTTTAAACTTTAAAAAAGATACCTGACGATATGAGCACCGGAAAGATCAATGTTACGGCTGACAATATTTTTCCCATCATTAAGAAGTTCCTTTACTCCGACCATGAAATTTTTCTGAGGGAGTTGATCTCTAATGCTGTGGACGCCACTCAAAAAGTAAAAACCCTTACCCGCATCGGTGAATCCAGCACTGAGCTTGGGGATCTTACCATCCAGGTGAAAGTGGATAAGGAGGCCAAAACCCTTACCGTGAGCGACCGTGGCGTGGGTATGACCACAGAGGAGGTTGAAAAATACATCAATCAACTGGCGTTTAGCGGGGCAGAGGAATTTGTAGAAAAATATAAGGACAAAGCCGATGGTGCGGCCATAATCGGGCACTTTGGGTTAGGCTTTTACTCTGCGTTTATGGTGGCCAAAAAGGTGGAGATCTTTACGCAATCCCACGATTCAAGTGCGGCAGCCGCTCATTGGGAGTGTGAGGGCGACCCCGAATTTCAGTTGGAAGAAACCACGAAGGAAGGCCGGGGTACTGATGTGGTGCTGCACATCAATGACGATTCAACCGAATTTTTGGAGGAACACCGCATCCGCGAATTGCTGAATAAATACTGCAAATTTTTGCCGGTGCCTATTCAGTTTGGCACAAAGGAGATCACGGAGAAGGAAGGGGAAGGCGAAGATGCAAAGGAAACCAAAAAAGAGGTTGCGGATATCATCAACAACCCTAGCCCGGCATGGACAAAGGCCCCGACTGATCTTTCGGATGAGGATTACAAAAACTTTTACCGCGAGCTCTATCCCTATACTTTTGAGGAGCCCTTATTTCATATCCATCTCAACGTAGATTATCCCTTTGATCTTACCGGTATATTGTACTTCCCACGGATCAAACCCAATATGGAGCTGAACCGCAATAAAATTCAGCTTTACCAGAACCAGGTTTTTGTTACTGACAATCTTGAAGGCATTGTCCCTGATTTTCTGACCATGCTTCATGGTGTGATCGACTCAAAGGATATTCCGCTAAACGTATCCCGATCCTACCTCCAGAGTGATGCTGCGGTGAAGAAGATCAGCAACCACATTACCAAGAAGGTTGCCGACAAGCTTGAGGAGCTGTTTAAAAACGATCGTAAGGATTTTGAAAAAAAGTGGAAGGATATCAAGATCATCATCGAATATGGAATGCTTTCCGATGAGAAGTTTTTTGAGCGGGCTCAGAAATTTGCCCTCTATGAAACTGTGGATGGCGAATTTTTCACCTTTGATGAATACCGGGAGAAGATAAAGGACCTTCAGACGGATAAGGATGGCAGCCTTGTGGTGCTGTATACCGCCAATAAGGAGATGCAGCACAGCTTTGTGAAGCGTGCTAAGGACCGGGGTTATGATGTGTTGCTGCTGGACAGCCCGATTGTAAGCCATCTTATTCAAAGACTGGAGCACAGCCAGGAGAAGCTGAAATTTGCCCGCGTGGATGCCGACTCCATTGACAAACTTATTGCTAAGGACGAGCCGCAGCCCAGCAAGCTTACTGACAAGCAAAAGGAAGAGCTGAAACCCATTATTGAGAAGAATGTACCGAAGGAGAAATTCTCAGTGCAACTGGAAAGCCTCGATTCCTCGGAAAGTCCCTTTATAGTTACTGTGCCTGAATTTATGCGCAGGATGAAGGAGATGAGCCTCACAGGCGGAGGAGGTATGATGGGAATGGGTGAACTGCCAGAGATGTACAATCTGGTGGTAAATACTAACAATGAATTCATTGGCAGTATCCTCGAAGAAAAGGATGAAGAGCGCCAAAAGGAAATGATAAAGGAGGGCACGGACCTGGCGCTTATTTCGCAAAACCTGCTTCATGGCGAGGCCCTCACAAATTTTGTGGAAAGATCATTCCATAAGATGGTTCCAAGCAAACAGGAGAGCGAGGCTTAATTAGGCCGTATGCTGCGCTGATATATTAAAAACCCTGTGTCTTTGACATGGGGTTTTTTCATTAAGGTTTTCTGTGCTCATGTTCAAAATCTGCGAAACCTGTTTTCACGCAGATCTCGCTAATATTCGCAGATCGTTCTTAATACGTTCTGCTTCCATCAGACTTTCTGCGAGCCATTATTTCACGCAGATCGCGCTGATTATCGCTGATCTTTCTTAAAGGTGTTTCTATACCAAGCAGAGTTTCTGCGTTGATCTGCGGAATCTGCGAGCCATTACTTCACGCTGATTTTCGCTGATACCTTCACGGGTTGTAATTTTCTTTAAGCCTTCTGCGTTGATCTGCGGAATCTGC
>CAZNMG010000003.1:0-4135 GCA_964574075.1 uncultured Owenweeksia sp. | reverse complement strand
TACCTGTTACATTGCTGTAACGGGGCGGCAAATGTAAAACTGTTTTTAACATCTGCAATGCCTACACAGCATTATTAGATCCTGAAAATGCTTAGCTTCTGATTTTCAATTACAATAATTTCATTCAGGGGTTGGACTTGCTGACCAGAATTGTCTTACCTCTTAAAACAGAGGGCGCATTAAGTGCAAAATTGAGAATGTATTCCGCCATTTGATCAGGTGAGGCCGAAGCTTGCAAACCTGGAAATGCTTTCTCCAGCATCTCGGTCTGCACCGAGCCCAACGCAAGGCTGTTGAAGCTCAGTTCTGAATCGGCATATTCTGCCTGCCAGCATTCGCTGAGGCATGACATGGCTGCCTTGCTGCTGCTATATGCACTGAGTCCTGGGAACTTTTGAGTTCCATTGACTCCCCCCACACTACCAAGATTAATTATATGAGCCTCCTTAGAAAAGTGAGGCATGAGCTGTTGAACGAGTCTGAATGGAGCAAATACATTCACCTCATAGACAAGAGCCAGCTCCTCAGCGGTGATTTCACGGAAAGGCTTATTTACTACTTGACCGGCATTGTTAATAAGGATATCAATCTCCCTGAACCGGGGATGCAGCATTTCAACCTCAAAAGATGAGATATTACACTCCTTTATAAATATATCCCCTGCCAAAGGCTCAGCTTCCTTCCTTAGTTTTTCCAGGAGGATACCATTTCTGGCCAACGCCAGGACGCTATGACCTTCCCTGGCAAAGGCCAAAGCTGTTGCATAACCAATTCCCTTACTCGCTCCCGTTACTATAACATTCATCGCCCTTATGCTTTCTTCATAAAAAAGCCCCGCTTTGCGAGGCTTCAGAATTTCATACTTCACATTAACATACTGACCGGATTTTCCAGAATGCTTTTGAAGGTTTGGAGAAATGCGGCACCCATCGCGCCATCCACCACACGGTGATCACAACTAAGGGTAACCCTCATTACATTGCCGGGAACCACAGCCCCATTCTTTACCACAGGCACCTGTTTGATACCACCCACTGCCATTATGCAGCTGTCAGGCGGATTAATGATAGCAGTAAATTCTTCAATTCCGAACATGCCAAGATTGGAAATCGTGAAGGTGTTACCCTCCCAGTCGGCAGGCTGAAGTTTTTTATTGCGTGCTTTCTCCGCGGCAGCCTTTACCTCAGTATTAATAGCATTAAGGCCTTTCTTATCGGCATGTCTAACTACCGGCACCAGAAGACCTTCATCCACTGCCACAGCCACACCTATATTAATATCATGATTGACCCTGATCTTATCACCAAGCCAGCTGCTATTTATTTTAGGATGCTTCCTGAGTGCTGATGCCGCAGCTTTCACCACCAGGTCATTAAAACTGATCTTGGTTTCTGAAATCTCATTGATGCTCTTACGAGCTGCCATGGCATTATCCATGTCAATCTCCAATGTAAGATAGAAGTGTGGTGCCGTAAACTTAGATTCGGCAAGACGTTTGGCAATGGTCTTGCGCATCTGGGATACCGTTGTTTCCTCAAAACCGCCTTCCGAATAAGTTTCTGTAGCCTGTGCAGAAGATTCACTCACCACATCATATTCATCAATATCGCGCTTAACTATTCTCCCGCCTTCACCAGTCCCACGAATTTTACTAATGTCAACACCCTTATCTTCTGCAAGCTTTCGCGCCAGCGGAGAGGCCTTCAACCGCTTCCCATCCTCGCTTGCTGCACTTTGCTCTGGGGGATGGTCTTCCTTTGAACTAACATCCTTTGGGGCGGACCCAGGTTCCTTTTTATCCTTTTCCTCTTTATCCTTTTTCTCTTCCTGCTTTTTTTCAGGAGCATCACCGTTGGCAGAACTTCCTTTCAGCAGTTCACTGATATCTTCGCCTTCCTTACCCAATATGGCAAGTATGGAATCCACAGGTGCGGTACTTCCTTCCTCTACTCCAATATGCAAGAGTGTACCTTCCTGAAAAGCCTCAAAATCCATGGTGGCCTTGTCGGTCTCTATTTCTGCCAACAAATCGCCTTCGCTCACATTATCGCCCACTTTTTTGTGCCACTTCGCCACGGTTCCTTCTTCCATGGTATCGCTCAGGCGGGGCATATTTACAACTTCGGCCATATTTTTTTCTTAGTCGTTTGTTATAAAAGGATAGTCATCCTGAACATAGATGTTCTTATAAAGATCCTTCGGATCGGGGAAATCGGATTCCTCCCCAAATTTCACGCACTCGTTTACAAGGTCCTTTACGCGTTCATCTATTTCCTCAATATCTTTTTCTGAAGCATATTTTTTATCCTCAATCACCTTCTTTACTAAGGCTATAGGATCACGCTTCTGATATTCTGCAACCTCCTCCTTGGTACGATAGTGTTGCGCATCGCTCATGGAGTGCCCCTTATACCGATAAGTGCGGGCTTCAATAAGGCTCGGACCTCCCCCTTCCCGGGCCCGGTCCACTGCTTTCTGCATTACCTGGTAAACCACTGACGGATCCATACCCTCCACTGGTTCGGCCGGCATATCGTATCCAAGCCCCAGTTTATAAATATCTTCATGATTGGCGGTACGCTTTACGCTGGTTCCCATGGCGTAGCCATTGTTTTCAATTACAAAAACCACGGGCAGGTTCCACAGCATGGCCAGGTTCATGGTTTCATGAAAGGCACCCTGCCGCACTGCTCCATCGCCCATATAGCACAAGGTAACCTGCTTGCGTTCGAGGTATTGGTCTGCAAACGCCAAACCAGCTCCCAAAGGAATTTGTCCGCCTACGATACCATGGCCTCCAAAGAAGTTATGCTCCTTTGAAAACATATGCATAGAACCCCCTTTTCCGTTGGAGGTTCCCGTTTTCTTACCCATGAGTTCGGCCATAATTTTGCGGGGATCCTCGCCCAGACCAATTGGCTGAACGTGGTTTCTATAAGCAGTGATCATGCGATCACCCTTTTCCATAGCAAACAGCGAACCTGCAAGAACAGCTTCCTGCCCATTATAAAGGTGAAGGAAACCTCTGATTTTTTGTTGAATATAGAGTGCGGAGGTCTTGTCTTCAAACTTTCTCCAAAGCAGCATATCTTCATACCACTTCATGTAAACCTCTTTGGTGATCTTCTTTTTCGGCATTCGTAATGTGGATTATAAGAATGGTCGGCAAATTTATAATAAAATGCCTGCCTTACTTCCTTAAATGAGTTTTCTTAAAAGCAAAGGGCAACATGTGGTGTATGCCTTTGCTCCAGAGAACTTCATCGCGCTCAGAATGAACCAACAAAACATCAATGGGGGAGCTTTGTTTTTCCTGAAATTCAGACATCACCTGCAGGCATCCACCGCAGGGAAAAGGGAAATCATCAATGGGATTGCCTACTGCAACAGCAAGGGCAAGTACCTTTTTTTGTGGATGGGAAGCCCCGGCATAGAAAAGAGCTGTACGCTCGGCACAAAGGCCGGAAGGATAAGCGGCATTTTCCTGGTTCGCGCCAGTTATTACCTTTTCATCCTCCAATAGAAGCGCTGCGCCAACGGGAAACTTGCTGTAAGGGGAGTAACTGCCTTTAGTGGCATTCCGTGCCTCTTTGGCCAATTTTTGAAAAACCTCAGGCAGAGCTGAAATTTCCTGATGTAAAAGCTCAGATAGGTGGGTAATATTCTGCATAGAGGCTTACTGCTCTGAGAAATCCTGAAAATCGAATAGCAGGGTAAAGCGAAGCGTGTTTTCGAGAGGACTCTTTACGGTTGGTGAAGCAGGGATAAGGTAGGCAAAATCGAGCCCGAATACGTTGTACTTAAGGCCGAGTCCCATGGTAAAATACTGGCGACCACCTTTCTCAGAATCTTCAAACTGGTATCCACCTCTGAAGGCAAGACGATTATCGTACCAATACTCCACACCGGCATTAAAAACAATTTCCTCCATCTCTTCACTAAATCCCCCGGGTGCATCATTGAAGGACTGGAACATGCCTTCCAGAGAGTTCACGTCCTCATTGCCGCCCAAAACCTCCTCAGGAATACCATTATTATTAGCATCCTCATCAATACCGTTCTGGCCTTCAACCACGGTTGGCGATGGCACCAAAAGCTTGTTTAGGTCCAGGTAAAAGGACATCCGGTTATATTC
>CAZNMG010000002.1:0-4419 GCA_964574075.1 uncultured Owenweeksia sp. | reverse complement strand
GATAACCGCGATGGCCACTACGATGTATGGATAAGCAGAAGCACCAACAAAGGCAAAAGCTGGAGCAAACCGCAGAGGATTAATGACGACAGGGGCAAGGCCGATCAATTCTTCTCGTGGATAAACTGTGACCCAAAAACCGGGTACCTCTATACCGTTTTTTATGATCGCAGGGATCTTGAAGGCTTGCAAACCCATGTATACATGGCAATCAGTAAGGATGGCGGTAAAACCTGGCATAACGAAAGGATCAGCGAAACGCCTTTTGTGCCTAACCCACTCGTGTTTTTTGGAGACTATAACCACATTGACGTTTACAACGGAATGGTGCGGCCGATCTGGACCCGAATGGAAAAGGATGGCGGAATGAGTATATGGACAGCGCTAATCCAGTTTGGAAGAGAATAACCTTGAATTTCTAAGAGTAGCATGAATTATAATCTACCAACACCCTTAAACCCCAAACCCCAAACTTCGAACATTAATCTCCTGATAGTTTCCACTTCAAGGCTTCATAACTCAGGCTATATGGATTACCTGCTGGATGAGGTCAAGGATTTTTTTTCCGGGAAGGAAGAAATTATTTTTATCCCGTACGCGCAGGCCGGAGGCATAAGCCTTGAAGAGTACACTGAATTTCCGCGAAAAGCTTTTGCCAAAATTGGTCTAAGGGTAAAGGGGATCCATGAATTTCAGGATCCTATTCAGGCCATATTGGAAGCGGGGGGGATTTTCACCGGAGGCGGCAATACCTTCCTGCTCCTAAAAGCCCTTTATGACAAGGGATTAATTGAACCATTACGAAAAGCCATTCGCCATGGAACATCCTACATGGGCAGCAGTGCAGGGAGCAACATTGCAGGGCTTACTATCGGCACCAGCAATGATATGCCCATTGTTTACCCGCCTTCATTTAATGCCCTCGGACTAGTGCCTTTCAACGTCAATCCCCACTACCAGGATCCTGACCTAAACAGCAGTCATCAGGGTGAAACACGGGAGATGAGGATCAAGGAATTCCACTTTCAGAATGACCAGCCTGTTATAGGATTACGCGAAGGAAGCTGGCTCAGGTTGCAGGATCAGAAACTGCTTTTAAAGGGCGACTTATCAGCCCGTGTTTTCCGCAAAGGCCAGGAGGCTGTTGAAGTTGAACCCGGTGATCAAAGCTTTTTACTGGAATCTGCTGTAGCACCATCAGCGAACGTGCGGTGAAGGTTTTTTTCAAAACACCTCTCGGGCTTATTACCCTGGCAATAGCGCTTGCCCTGGTGCTACCGGTATTGATGATGGACGGGATGTTTATGGATGCTACCATGTACACGGCCGTTGGACACAACCTTGCCAATGGATATGGTACTCCCTGGTTTCTATATTACAGTACCGCACATACCTTAAACGTGCCGGGTTTCTTTGAAAACCCTCCTCTCGGATACTGGATCTTTGCAATTTTTTTCAAGATTTTTGGTGACAGCCTTTTTGTGGAAAGATTTTATGTGCTGCTTACTTACCTGTTATCCATGTTTCTCATTATCAGGATTTGGAAACTGGTAAAAGTGGAAAGCAGGGAAATTTCCTGGCTACCGGTTTTTCTTTGGAGTATTGTTCCACTCACCTTTTGGGCCTACACTCAAAATATCATGGAAAACACCATGGCGCTCTTCGTACTGGGGGCTATTATATGCGGAATAAAAAGTGCTTCCGCACAATCTAAAAGTTACGGATGGGCAATTGGCTCAGGTCTTTTTGTGTTTTTAGCTTTCATGGTAAAGGGGTTTCCGGGAATGTACCCCCTGGCTACTGTGGTCATTTACTGGCTGGTGTACCGAAATATTTCCTTCAGGAAAATGCTGGGTTTATCATTGGTGATGACGGCAATGGCAGTAGTTCCTGTTCTCGTACTTTATTCGCTGCCCGTTTCGGGTGACAGTTTGTATTACTACCTGTTTGTAAGAACTTTTGGTAGAATAAAACATATCCCCACAGTCGACAGCCGGTTTAAAATTGTGTGGGAACTCATTCAGCAGATGATCCTTCCAATGGCGGTAATAGGGGTTACTCTGTTCATTTCTAAATTTCGGGCGGCTCATAAAATTGTATTTAATAAAAAAGCCTTCTGGTTCTTACTATTGCTGGGCTTGTGTGGTGTTTTGCCGTTGTGCCTTACCAAAGTGCAGCGGGGCTTTTACCTCGTACCAGCTATTCCTGTTGTTGCAATGGCGCTGGCGGTTGTTATTGCAAGGCCTGTTCGTCTTTGGCAGCAAAAGATCGCATCCCGCACCGCCAAGGGGATTTATTGGGGGGGCGGAATGTTGCTGGTGGCAGTACTCATGGCCAGCTTTATATTGGCAGGTAAGCCAAAGAGAGAGGCGGACCTATTGGCTGATGTAAATGCCATAGGTGAAACGATAGGATACCATGATACTATCACAGCTCCCGAAAGCATAACCCATGATTGGAGTGTAAAGGCTTACCTCATGCGATATTACTTTATTCAGATGGAGCATAAAGCCTTTAATGAGGGAGGGCCCGCGCCTGATGAATGGTTACTGCTTGATAAGAGTGAAAATCCGCCATTTCCGGGATATAAAAAAATAAGAGAGCTTAATCGTTTTGACCTTTACCGGAAGGAAACGAATTAGAAATAGTATGCAGCAGAAATCAGCTTTTACTGTAGAGAGGATACTTCAGGAATTTCAAAAGGAGGCCAATCCTCAAATTGCCGAATCACTTACCCGTTTTGCCATTCCTTCAGAAAAAGCATTTGGTATAAGGGTACCGGTGTTGCGAAAGCTGGCCCGCGAAATCGGAAAGAACCAGGCACTTGCTGATGAACTCTGGCAAGAAGGTCCTCATGAATGTAAACTGCTGGCTACCTTTATCGGAGAACCTTCAAAGTTTTCTGTGGCGCAGGCTGATAATTGGGTCAGGGATATCTACAGCTGGGATGTTTGCGATCAGCTTTGCATTAACCTGCTATCTAAAACAAGTTATACCTGGGAACTGCCCCAACGTTGGGCACCTCAGGAGCACGAGTTTACCCGCAGGGCCGGAATAGTAACAATAGCGGTGATGGCGGTACACCATAAGAAAGTAGCGGATGAGGAATTTCTTCAATTCATTCCTATCCTAAAGCAATACGCCACCGATCCACGCAACTTTGTAAAAAAGGCGGTAAACTGGGCCATCAGGCAAATGGGCAAGCGGAGTGTTTTTCTGCACCAGTATATGGTTACGCTGTGTTATGAATTGCTGGAATTGGATTCAAAATCTGCAACCTGGGTAGCAAGGGATGCACTGAGGGAACTGAAGGGGAAGGGGTAAGTATTATTGAGATTTGGAGAGTCTATTTTCCAGTCTTACTTACTTCGTTCCCCCACGAAATAATCGCGCTTATCCTTAAAGAGCACATTGAAGGTAGTTAGGCTGCCGTAAATGCGGGTGATGTATTGCTGCAGGTCAACCTTAGCAGCATCATCCAGCTCGCTTGAATTTATTTTTTGTTCCATCACTCTTAAGCGATCGCGCACCATTACTATTTTATGGAAAAAGGTATCAATGGGAATTTCCTTTTCGGCCAGGTCGCGCTGTTTAGGTTTTAAGATAAGAGTGCCATCTTTCCAGCGATCGGCAATTTTTACAGTGGGAGTAATATCGCTCCAGCGTTGTAGTAGCTTTTTTAAAGTGCTTTCCACTTCATAAAAGCTCACCAGGTCCAGCTCGTAATCCAGGGCTTCTATTACTTCAAATTCTTCTTCCAGTTCAATGGTTTCAATTCCTGTTTCAATGAAGCTCACATAATAATGCTGAGCGGTGGCATTGGTGATCACACCTTTGCCATATTTAGGATGATTGATACGGGAGCCGGGGGCGAGGGGTCTCATGGTCTTTTTGGTTTTAAGTTCAGGATCTAAAAATAGGTTTTTATAAATGTACCGCTCTATGCTGATGGTTGAAATTATTCCGTCCACCAGATGGAGAAGAAGACCCCGGTAAAATACAGCCACATCAAAAAGGATAGTATATGTACAGCGGTTTTCCATGAGCTTCCTTTCCACAGTTTTGAGGAATATCCAAAAAGCTGAACAAGAAGGCGCAGGAACCAAAAGATGCCAAGTCCTAAACAAATCCTTTTGCCCAGTTCGGTATTCACAAGTTCCGAAGAGGAGGATAGACATAATAAGCCCATCATTAAAACTGTAAACGCTATAAAGAAAGTATGAACCTGCATCATCTGCCGGCTTATCAATGTCAGGCCCGCGAGCTCCGTTTTCCACTTAAAATAGCGTGGAAATATTACATGTACTAAAGCCAATGCCGTAAGCAGGCAACCGATAATCTTAAGATGGAATTCCATGCTCTAGTATGAAAAGTGAAGCAAAAGGTGTGATTTTTTCTTCCTGTGTCAGCTCTAATCCC
>CAZNMG010000001.1:0-6178 GCA_964574075.1 uncultured Owenweeksia sp. | reverse complement strand
AGCCTTCCGGGGCGCCTCTTCTTCCCCGGGTCCCTGGCCGTTTTGAGAGGAGGTTTCTCCACTATCGTCAGTGACCTCTGTTTCAATAAGGGCAATAGGCTCACCTACCTTCACCACGTCATCTTCGCCAAAGAGCTTCTTTTTGAGTACACCTTCAGTGGGTGAGGGTACTTCGCTATCCACTTTATCGGTGGCAATTTCAAGAACTGATTCCTCAAGCTCAATGGTATCTCCTTCTTCCTTGAGCCATTTTATGATGGTGGCCTCGGCCACACTCTCACCCATTTTGGGCATAATCAATTCCACCTGTGCCATATTGCGTTTTGAATATTAATAAGTGATCCTGGAAAGCTGGCAAAGGTAAAAAATAGATGACGAACGGAGCCTGCTAAAGTTTACCAGCCTTAGGTCGGGGTGGGTAAATTGTGGTTTTGTAATTTTGATTTTGTGAAAAGGGTGATCTTTGATACCAAGGAAAATAACAACAAACGCAGGGAAGCTGAATTTTTAGCTCTCAGCCCCGCGGAGCGTGTGGTGGAGTTCTTGAAAATGGTTGATCAATTTTCTATTTTCCCAACAGGAGCCCCACCGGAAAAGAAAAACAACTTTGTGCTGGAAATTCCCCGCAAATGATTTTTGAAGAAGAGGTAAAGCCTTTATTCAATTCTTAATCCCCCAGTAACCGGTAGCCCGAGAGTATAAATTGCAAGTCGTGCCACACCGTATAATCCTTGGCATAAAGCTGATTGATGTGATTTACAGCTACGGCATTTTCTTCCCTGAGTCCGCTGCCAAGGGTTGTTTTTAATACTGGTGTGCGCAGCCTTGGCAAATGGTCGGTAGGCGCTTTCAAATCATAGCCCACCCAGGTTTTCCTCCCTGCTATTACGGTAAAAATATTTTTGAAATAACCTGATGGTCGCTTTACAATTAATAGGAACAGGGGAGAAGCCACCAGCAGTAACAGAGCCACCGTAACATCGAGCAATCTCTTTGCCCGCCTGTTTGCCGGTTTTGAAATATCATTGAATTGAATAGTGTACCATGAGCCCTGGCTGTCTATGGAGTTGCTGCCAATTACAAATTCACTTTCTGAAGGAGCGATCTTTATTTCCACCTTCAGGGGGTTCAGCTCGGTCATTTTTCTAAAAATGTCATTGCCGGCAATATCCCTGGAGCAGAAGATTACTTCATCCACATTAAAAACACGGGCAATTTCCGCAAGATCATCAAGAGTGCCTACGTACTTGGCATCCGACTCCTCAACGGAGCCGGGAGCTACAAATCCCAGGTAGGCAATTTCAGAGCGGGTTTGTTTTACCAGCTGTTCCACCCTGCGCGCTTCGGCAGGCGATCCCACCAGTAATATTCTGCGGCTATCGCGGGTAACGGAAATAAACTTTGTACCAGTGGTTTTTTCGAGTATCCATCTGGTGAGGGGAATAGCCAGTGCGGCCCAAAATGAGCCTAAAATTATTATCGCCCTGGAGAAGCGGTAGGATTCTTCAACAAGGCTGTAGCCCACCAGGATTACCAACGATCCCATAGCAATTCCTTTTAGAATATTGATAAAACGGGTAGGCCGCTCATAGCCTCCAATAAGGTACAAACTGGTGATCCACGCCAGAGCGTATAGGGTAAAGGCTGTCCAGACCAGTTCGGGAGGGTATTCACCTCCCACCACAAACCGGTGGTTATGTTCCCAGTACTCTTTTATATAATAGAGCCCGGCCAGTAAAACTGCGGCATCGAGCAGGGGCAGGGCAATTACACCAACAATGCGTCTTACTACTGATATTGCTGCCCGCAGATAAATGGCCAGCGAGATCATAAAGTTGAAGGCCGAGGCATAGGTGCCGCTAAAATGCTTCCGGGCAAAAATGGCCATTGCCTTGTAGAAGATGTACACGTAATTGAGGCTGCCCTTCTTGGTGCTTTCGCCCTTGTAGTGAATGATGCTGGTGTCGGCCAGGTAATAATTTTTATAACCTGCTTTGGTAATGCGATACGAAAGGTCAATATCCTCACCGTACATAAAATAATCCTCGTCAAGTAGTCCGACCTTTTCCAGCGCCTCTTTCCGCATAAGCATAAAGGCACCGGCCAGTATTTCAATCTCGTGGTTTTTATTCTTATCGAGATGGCCGAGGTGGTAGCGGGCAAATCGCGGAGAGCGGGGGAAAAGTGCGGAGAGCCCAAATATCTTGTAGAACGATACCCAGGGGGTGGGAAGTCCTCGTTTGCTCTCAGGGAGAAAATTGCCCTTGCCGTCCATCATTTTTACCCCCAGGCCACCGGCTTCGGAGTGAGCATCCATAAAGCGAAGGCAAACATTAAAGGTGTTTTCCTGAACCACCGTGTCCGGATTGAGCAGCAGGAGGTATTCCCCGCTGGCTTTTCGCAGCGCCTGGTTGTTGGCCTTGGCAAAGCCCAGGTTTTCGCGGTTTTCAATAACCTTTACACTGGGGAACTTTGACTTCACCATAGCTACGCTCCCATCGGCAGAAGCATTATCCACCACAAAAATTTCAGATTCAACACCATGTAGCGCCTGGTAAACCGAAAGCAGGCATTGCTCCAGGAAGTACTTTACGTTATAGTTTACGATTACTATCGATAGCTTCATCGGGAAAGAAAGGGTTGGCCTAAACTGTCGGCAAGATAATGACCTTTTACCTGAGCATTGGCGCGGTTGATTTCAGGCAGAAAAAAGATTTGGCGGCCCATCGCTTGAGCCTGTTTCAAATCGTCAGCAGAGCTGTAATAGTCGGGAATCACCAGGGATGGCTCATTGGTTTTCAGCATTAGTTCGGGCCAATACCAGCCCGCAATAAGCCACGTGGGTTCTGCCCTCTTTTCTATTTCACTTACCACCTCATCCACCAGTTTTGACTTATTGAGGCGCTTTTGATGATCAAGAATTGCGGGTCCCTGAATGGGATCAAAAAAGAGATCCTTTCCCCCGGCCTCAAAGTGGATGGCAAGTGCGGATGGCGTGCTTCCACGGTATGGATCAGCATAATCAAATCCTGCAAAAAAGGTGGAAAGGACAGCAATTCCCGCTAAAAGCCGCACTTGAAGCCGGGTGAAGTAAATACCTGCGAGAAGGATGATGAATGGTATCACGGGAATAAAAAATTCTGCCTTAAATGGCAATCGTAAAAAGACGATAAGTTGTAGAACCATAATAACCAGGGTACCTATCCACAGGCGGTGAATTGCAATTTCATAGGACCGCTCTATAAGGTGGCGCTTCCTTTTGGAAAGTTGCCGAAAGGCGAAGAGCAGCAGGGCAAAAAACATAATGACACCCCAGATCCCAAAACTCATTTTGTATAAAATACTGGCCAGGCCGGGAAATGGCGGCTTATGGAAATCCAGGAAATCGCTTCCGTAGGTGATGATTGGGGGAAGGAAGCTCACAAATGCAACAACCAGGGCCCATGCCCATAGCTTTAGCAAATCCCTGCTTCCGGAGGTAAGCGAACCAAAAATAATGGTAAATGGAATAAGAAAAGCCAGTGAGGAGATACGAAAGCCCGTGGCCAGCCCGAGGAGAATTCCAGCTAAGGCGAACCTCCTTTTCAGAAGTGCCAGAAAAGCGCCCAGAATAAGGTACAGTGCAAAATTATAGTCGATTGTATAATTACCGGCAATGAAAAATACAGGCACAAACCAAAAAGCCACGGCAAGAGTGAAAGGCTGCTGAAGGGTCATTTTTTTGGCAATTCGATAAAATAGTACTACAGCCAATGCAGTAGCTAGCGCAGAGAGCAAATTGAAAAAGAAATAGGAGTGGTTGACAGGCCAAAGGCCGGCCAGCAGCAGTTCGTAAAGCGGGTGGCCCGGCAGCCGCGAAACCTCGTACACCTTTGTTTCCCACATTATTTTGGCGGTAAGGGCCTGCCCCCAGGCATCTTCCTCACGGCCATAGCCAGCCCATAAAAAAGGCAGGTGGCTGGCCAGCGCCATCAAAAAGAGAAAGGTAGTAAGCAGATGGTCCCTTGTTTTATCCAAACACTTAGTTTTTGTTGAGGGAAGTTTCGTAAGGTACCCGGTTGGTGATACTTCGGCCTAAAGTTACTTCATCTGCATACTCCAGTTGATCACCAACGGCAATTCCGCGGGCAATGGAAGATAAGGTAACACTGAAAGGCGCCAGTTTTTTATAAAGATAAAAGGTAGTGGTTTCGCCTTCCATGGTAGCGCCCAGTCCAAAAATGATCTCTGCAGGAGGAGCTTCACGCATTTTATAGATAAGGCTTTCGATGTTGAGATCCGAAGGTCCCACACCGTCCATCGGGCTGATGATGCCGCCAAGCACATGATAAATTCCCTTATACTGACCTGTATTTTCAATAGCCATCACATCCCGGATATCTTCCACCACGCATATGAGGCTGTGATCGCGCACGGGGTTGGCACATATTTCACAAATGGCGCCATCGGAAAGGTTACCGCAGGAGTTGCATTGGTTCACCTTGCTCTTGAGGTTCATCAGTGATTCGGAAAGTGCATCCACCTGCACCTTGTCCTGCCGCAATA
The DNA here is from genome assembly GCA_964574075.1 of uncultured Owenweeksia sp. Classification (GTDB taxonomy): domain Bacteria; phylum Bacteroidota; class Bacteroidia; order Flavobacteriales; family Schleiferiaceae; genus Owenweeksia. The sequence continues at coordinate 1,633 of CAZNMG010000001.1, read as the reverse complement.
GGTGCAGCGCCAGGCGAAGGGCTGTTTTGCGGCCAATGCCCGGCAGGCTGGAAATTTCATCTACGGCTTTTTCCAGATATTTTGAAGAGAAATTCATAATGCAAAAGTCAGGGAAAAATAGGGGCTGAGCAAGAAAGTGTAGTATTGACAGCACCCTTTGGCAAAGTGAAACGAAAAATATTCCTTCATTTGCTTCAAATTTTTTGAATGAGCCCTTTTCTGATCCTCGCCATCATTTTGGTTTATTTCCTTATGCTTATTGGCATTTCCTACCTCACCGGACGCCATGATGACAATGATGCCTTCTTTTTGGGAAACCGCCAAAGCCCCTGGTATATTGTGGCCTTTGGGATGATTGGGGCCTCGCTCAGCGGGGTTACATTTATTTCGGTACCAGGCTGGGTAGCCGACAGCCAGTTTAGCTATATGCAGGTGGTGCTCGGATATGTCATCGGGTATCTGGTGATCATTAATGTGTTGTTGCCGCTCTATTACCGGATGCAGCTTACCTCCATTTACACTTACCTCGATGGCCGCTTTGGCCCTACATCTTATAAAACCGGCTCTTTTTTCTTTCTCATTTCCAGAATTATCGGGGCTTCCTTCCGGCTTTATCTGGTGGCCATTGTGTTGCAGTTTGCCATTTTCAAATCTCTGGGGGTGCCTTTCTGGCTTACCGTGCTCATTACCATTGCCCTAATTTATGTGTACACCTATCGCAGTGGTATCAAAACCATTATCTGGACAGATACTCTCCAGACCGCTTTTATGCTTGCAGCGGTGATTATAACAGTGTTTATTATTAAGCGGCAGGTATTTCCCGAAACCGGGATCGTGGAGTACATAAGCCAGTCCGATATGTCACAGATCTTCTTTTGGGAAAACTGGAAAGGTGAAAAGGCCTTCTGGAAAAACTTCCTCAGCGGAATGTTCATCACCATTGTAATGACCGGCCTCGACCAGGACATGATGCAGAAGAACCTGAGTTGCCGCAATCTCCGCGATGCGCAGAAAAATATGTTCTGGCTGAGTATTGTACTGATCTTTGTCAATCTCATTTTCCTTTCATTGGGGGTTTTACTTTACGATTATGCCGGAGCTCACGGCATTGCCGAAACGGGTGATAAGCTTTTTGCGGCCGTGGCCCTCAGCGGGGAACTGGGTTGGGCAGTGGTGATTTTCTTTATTATCGGACTTATTGCTGCGGCCTATAGCAGTGCCGATTCGGCACTTACCGCGCTTACCACTTCTTTTTGCGTGGACATTCTCAACATTGGTAAGATGGAAGCGGTGCGGGCAAAAGGTCTGCGCAAAAAGGTGCATGTGGGTTTTGCCCTGGTACTACTCATTGTGATCATCATCTTCCGCTACTCAGTAGATGAGAGCGTGATAAAGGAAGTTTTTGTGGCAGCGGGCTATACCTATGGCCCTTTACTTGGCCTTTATGCCTTCGGGCTCTTCACCAAATGGCAGGTAAAGGACCGCTGGGTGCCCTTGGTGGCGATTCTGTCGCCCATTCTTTGCTATATCCTGAAGGACAATTCCGAAGCCTTGTTCAATTATGTCTTCGGGTTTGAACTGCTGCTGGTGAACGGAGCGTTTACCTTTATTGGGTTGGCGCTGTTGATGAGGC